>JAUICT010000055.1 GCA_030429325.1 Bacteroidia bacterium | reverse complement strand
CTCCGGCTCCTTAACCCCACGGATTTGTTGTAAAATAGGGTTGCTCTTGGCCCACTGATGGGCAGGAAAATCCTGTTTGCATTTTTGGATGAAACGGTCTTCCCGGGTCTGGGTCTCCACAGACTGACGATAATGCTCATTGGTGTTGAAATAAATCGTATCCGCCTCGGTCATCAAATCAAAAAAGACCTTGTCAAAATCCGTGAGCCAGTATACAGTCTCAATTCCAGATACGGTCGTGGCCTGCTCTTTGGTCAGCTTGGCCCCTTCCCAAACCGCAATATGCTCATTGGTCTCCCTTACAAAAAGGATCTCCCTGTGTTTTTTATCCAAGGCATCCGGAAAAAGTAGCAGAATGGTTTCCTCTTGATCCGCTCCACTCAAGTAAAAAATATCCCTCGCCTGCTCAAAGGGCATGGTACTGTCCGCCCCAATGGGATAGACATCATTGGAGTTGAACACCGCTATGCTTTTGGGCTTCATTTGCGCCATAAATTTCTTGCGGTTCTTAATGAATAGATTCTGGTCAATGGGAAAGTATTTCATATGAAAAAATGATTTGTCCAAATGTAGGTAATTGTGTTCCCGAAGACAAATTCATACCTTCCCATTAAAATAAAACCCATGCAGCTCAACCTAAGCATCCCGGCCCTCTTGTTTCCGGCCATTTCCTTGACCATGCTGGCCTATAATGCCCGGTATTTGGCCATTGCGGCACTAATCCGACAGTTGCACAAACAGTTTGAGGAAACTTCGGCCCAACCCTTGAAACAACAGATTCATCAACTTCGGAAACGTTTGGGCATCATCAAAAACATGCAGGCCACAGCCATCATAAGTTTTTTGTTGGCGGCGGTGACCATGTTCCTCATCTATGTGGAGCTGAACGTATGGGCCAATATAATTTTCGGGATAAGCTTGGTATTCTTGGTCATTTCCTTACTCTTGTCGTTGTTGGAAGTACAACTTTCCACCAAAGCATTAGGGATTCAACTTAAGAATATGGAAAAATGAGCAGTACGATGACGGAGGAATTCACAGTTTCATGAAACAAAGCAATTTTCGGGTCATTTTCTTCCAAGGGTTTTGCGTAATTTGGTGATGCTAAAATGCACTTGTACAGAAGGTTAATCCTTTTGGTAAAAAACACACATCATCATGCAGACCAACCGAAAAAACCGAATTAAATCCATTGACATGCTCCGAGGACTTGTCATGGTCATCATGGCATTGGACCATGTCCGTGATTATTTTCATTTCGATGCCTATTTCTTTGATCCAACGGACATGTCCCAAACCAATGTCCCTTTATTCTGGACCCGGTTCGTTACCCATTTTTGTGCACCGGTCTTTGTTTTCTTGGCAGGTACCTCAGCTTTTTTTGTAGGACAGCGTATCACTAAAAAAGCGCTCTCCACATGGTTGTTGAAACGTGGACTTTGGTTGGTAATCGCTGAGTTCACCGTCATAAAATTGGCGTGGATGTTCAAGCTGGACTATTCCATCGTTCTTCTTCAGGTAATCTGGGTATTGGGCATAAGCATGATCTTTTTGGCCGGATTCATCCATCTTCCCAAAAAGCTTATGGTTGCAGTCTCCCTTATTGCCATTTTTGGTCACAACCTGTTGGACTCCGTTGCTCCAACCGACCCAACGACCTCAATCCTATGGTCGTTGCTGCATGTATTCAATTTAGTGGATTTGGGTAGTTTCCAAGTTTTTGTAGGATACCCTATGATTCCTTGGATATTTGTAATGCCCCTAGGATATTATTTTGGCGCGTTCTATCTACCGTCTTTTGATTCCAAGTTTCGGATTAAAAGGTTGTTACAGCTGGGTACTGGGATGGTCTTGGTATTTTTTGCACTGAGAATCTTCAACACCTATGGCGACCCTAACCTTTGGGCAGGACAAGATAGTATTGGGCTAACCATAGCCTCCTTTTTTAATGTGACCAAATATCCACCATCTTTACTTTATTTATTAATCACGCTTGGACCTTCACTGATCTTTTTGGGTTTGGTGGAAAACTGGCAAAACCGCTGGACCCAAAAATTGGTGGTCATTGGTCGGGTGCCCATGTTTTTTTACATCGTCCATATTTATGTGATCCATATGTTGGCCGTATTTGCTGCCATCTTTACCGGGTTCAGTTTTTCCGATATGGTAATCGATCTATGGGTCACCTTGCAACCTCAATTGAGGGGATATGGGTTCAGTCTGTGGGTGGTATATCTCATTTGGATTCTTCTGACTTTGGCCTTGTATCCTATTTGTAGTTGGTATAATGATTATAAGACCAACCATAGGGAGAAATGGTGGTTGACCTATATATAAAAGCCTTTTTAGATTAAAAAAAGAAAGTTTTGTTCATAAAACAGTATCGGAATACGTCTTGGGATTGATTAATTTTACGGTCCAAGTTTTTTTGGCATGCAAAAGACTGTTAAGAACATAGACTTTTTTAAGAACATCCGTGAGATACGGGAATGCGAATTCGGGATTTTCTATTTCTTTGATGGATTGGTCATTTCGGAAATCAAGGAAGGTGTTGTCTTTAACTGGTCCATGGCCAAAAAAATCATAGATATAGCTTACGAAATCATTGGGAGGGATGAGCCCGTTGCCTACATCTCCAATCGTATTAACCCTTACTCCGTTGTCCCCACGGATTGGTTGAAATTTTATAGAAATCGACATCAGCTCAAGTACTATTCCATTGTGAGCTATGACAAGGGTGGGCTGTCCAGCATTGTTTTGGAGCGATTGTTCTTCAAAGGAAATATTCGCCAATTTCAAGATCTGGATAATGCCATTGCATGGAGCCTTTCCAAAATTGAAGAAGAGAAGAAAGGTCTAACGCCCCAAATGAAATAGGGCATCCCCTTGATTGACCACTGCTTGGTGGTTGATACAGATAACATAGCCATCAAATGGCGCCTTGATTTTTTTGTTCTTTTTCGCATAGGTATCGGCAATCAACCCCAAAACTTCTCCTTTTTTAATCGATTGTCCATTCGCAATCTCTGGTATGAACATCCCGGCCCTTGGCGCCCTGACCCATCGGGTATATTCAAGATGTACCGATGTTTTTTCTTCACTTGGTCCACTTTTGGAAAACATGCTGAGGCCATTCAGTACATTTTGTATCCCTTGCATGCCAAACGCAATGGCATTTTCATCAAACCGCATGCTCTCCCCTGCTTCATACACCATGGTGGGTATGCCCATTTTAAAAGTCGTCTTCCGAAAGGAGCCTGTTATCAACTTGGATGCAAAGTAAAATGGCGCCCCGAAGGATTCCGCCAGCATTTTACTTTTGGGGTCTTCTTGGGTATAGCGTGCTTGGGGATGGTTATGGCGTTGGCTTCCCCCGGTATGTAAATCGATTCCAAAATCCACTTGCGGCAATAGCTGGGAGGCATAGGTGTGGGCAATCCTGCTAGCCAAGGAACCTGTTTTGCGCCCGGGAAAACTACGGTTCACATCTTTGCCATCCGGCACATCCCTTGAAAAATGGATAAATCCAAAAATATTGAGAATGGGAACCACCATCACAGCTCCCTTTTTCACATTGAACTTCTTTTCCTGAAGCATTCGCCTTAAGGTCTCCACCCCATTGATCTCATCGCCATGCAATCCGGCTTGGACCAATACGGTTGGACCGGCCTTTTTTCCGTTGAACACATGAACGGGAATATCGATCAGTGTTCCCGTAGGTAAACGGGCTATATTCAACGCAACGGATTTTTGTTCTCCCGGAGCTACGCTCTCCCCATTTATGGTGATGGTCTTGTTATCTTTTTCTACGTCCATTTTTTTCCACATATTGAATGATGTGCTTGGCCACATTCACATTTGTGGCGGCCTCTATTCCTTTCAATCCCGGAGAGGCATTTACCTCTATCAACAAAGGTCCTTTTTTAGAACGGATAAGATCAACCCCGGCAACACCAAGACCCAAATATTTTGTTGCATTGAGGGCAATATATTTTTCTTTTGGGGTCAACTGGACGGCTTCTGTTTCCGCACCGCGGTGTACATTAGACCTAAAATCATCGATATTGCTGATTCGCTTCATACTGGCCACCACTTTGTTTCCCACCACAATGATCCGAAGATCTTCGCCGTGGGCCTCTTCAATATATTCCTGCAATAAGATACTGGTGTTCATATTGTAAAGCGTATCTATGATGGACTTGGCCGATTTTTTGCTCTCGGCCAGCATCACCCCCTTACCTTGGGTTCCTTCCTGCAATTTTATGATGACCGGACCGCCGCCCAAAAACTTAATCTGCTCCTCAACGTTGTGGGGGTTGATGGAAAATACAGTTTCTGGAATAGGTATTCCCTTTCTGGACATAATCTGGAGGGTCCGCACTTTGTTGCGGGCCCGGGTTATCCCCAAGGACCTTGCCGTGCTAAAGATGTCGTTCATCTCAAACTGCTTCACAATGGCGGCACCGTGACGTGTCACCGTTGTGCCGATTCGGGGAATAATGGCATCGAACTCATCGGTAATATCCTCGGCATCCAAATAAATCTTGGGTTTGTTTGTACCCAACTGTACCGAGCACCGGGTATGGTCAATCATTTCCACATAATGTCCTGCATTTTGGGCTTCTTGCGCTATTCTTCTTGTGGAGTGCACATTGAGGCTAACGGATAAAATGGCAATGTCCATAATAACAGTTCGGTTGGTAATCATCGGTAATATCGGTCAAAAATACCAAACTTGATGCCCCGGCAAGGTTTTGAAAACGTAACCCCACATTATTTTATGGTATTTGTCATTTCTATCGTTGGGAATCAAAAGCTTAAAATCAATCTAAATAAGCTGTTTTCCAATATTGAAAGCTTGTTAAAAACTCGTCCGTAGTGTAAATTTGTCTCAAAACCAGCACTAATGAGTGGATTGATTAAATCTTCAATTGCCCGAAAAGTTGTGATGGCGCTTTCGGGTCTTTTCTTGGTTGTTTTTCTTACACAACATTTTACCATTAACATTACCTCGGTCATAGACCCTAAAACCTTTAACGCTTGGTCCCATTTCATGGGATACAATCCATTGGTACAGTTTGTTCTCCAACCTGTTCTTATTGCAGGGGTGATCATCCATTTTGTCATGGGTTTTGCCTTGGAGATCCAGAACAGGAAAGCAAGGGGCGGCAGTTATGTGAAATACAAGGGAAGTGCCAACGCACCATGGGTGTCCAGAAACATGATTTATTCCGGATTGGTGATCTTGGCCTTTTTGGCACTCCACTTTTATGATTTTTGGGTTCATGAAATGGCCTACAAATACATAGAGGTTTCTCCTGAAGACCCTACGCGTTATTACCATGAAACCGTAGAGAAGTTCGCTCCTTTCTGGAGGACCATCATCTACATTGTTTCCTTTTTCCTTTTGGGTCTTCACCTGTGGCATGGCTTTGCCTCCTCATTCCAAAGTATGGGATTGAACAATAAGTGTACCCCAGGCATCAAGACATTTGCAAAAATATTTTCGGTGGTCATTCCATTGGGCTTTGCTTTCATTGCCCTGTATCATCACCTTAACCCAGTAACACATTAAGTATGGGCATAATGGATTCTAAAATTCCATCTGGGCCTTTGGCCGATAAATGGACCAAACATAAGAACGACATCAATCTTGTCAATCCCGCCAACAAAAGGAACATCGATGTTATTGTGGTAGGAACAGGGTTGGCTGGAGGTGCGGCAGCCGCTACCTTGGCCGAGTTGGGTTACAACGTAAAGACCTTTTGCTATCAGGATTCTCCACGTAGGGCGCACTCCATTGCGGCCCAAGGAGGAATTAACGCGGCAAAAAACTATCAAGGGGATGGTGACAGTAACTATCGCCTTTTCTACGATACCATAAAAGGAGGGGACTACCGTTCCCGTGAAGCCAACGTATACCGATTGGCCGAGGTATCTGGAAACATCATTGACCAGTGTGTGGCCCAAGGGGTTCCTTTTGCCCGTGAATATGGAGGACTTTTGGATAACCGCTCCTTTGGAGGGGTATTGGTTTCAAGAACTTTTTATGCGAAAGGCCAGACTGGACAACAGTTGCTTTTGGGGGCCTATTCGGCCATGAACCGACAAATCAATCGAGGTAAGATCCAAGCGTACAACCGCCATGAGATGATGGACTTGGTCCTAATGGATGGCAAAGCACGTGGTATCATCGCCCGGGATTTGGTAAGTGGGGAAATTGAACGACACAGTGCCCATGCCGTGGTTTTGGCCACCGGAGGATATGGAAACGTGTTTTTCCTATCCACCAACGCCATGGGAAGTAACGTAATGGCGGCATGGAGAGCACACCGAAAAGGGGCTTTCTTTGCCAATCCGTGTTTTACACAAATCCACCCGACCTGTATTCCGGTTTCAGGGGAGCATCAATCCAAATTGACCTTGATGTCCGAATCCTTACGAAACGATGGCCGTATTTGGGTGCCCAAGAGAAAAGAAGACGCCGTGGCCATTCGTGAAGGGAAATTGAAGCCTACGCAACTTGCGGAAGAAGATCGTGACTACTATCTGGAACGCCGCTATCCCGCTTTCGGTAACCTTGTGCCCCGTGATGTGGCCTCAAGGGCTGCCAAGGAGCGTTGCGATGCCGGATTTGGGGTGAACAAGACCGGAGAGGCCGTGTATTTGGATTTTGCTTCGGCCATTAAACGATATGGAAAAGAAAAAGCCTTGACCTCTGGTATCAAAAATCCAGATGAGGCTACCATCATAAAATTGGGAGAAGAAGTCATTGAGGCCAAATATGGAAACCTGTTCCAGATGTACGAAAAAATCGTGGATCAGAATCCGTATAAAACCCCCATGATGATCTATCCTGCAGTGCACTACACCATGGGAGGACTTTGGGTGGATTACAACCTACAGACGACCATTCCTGGTTGCTACGCAGCTGGCGAGGCCAACTTTAGTGACCACGGTGCCAACAGGCTGGGAGCTTCGGCCTTGATGCAAGGTCTGGCCGATGGCTATTTTGTACTGCCTTATACCATTGGTGATTATTTGTCCGATGATATCCGAACCGGAAAAATCCCGACCGACTCCAAGGAATTCGATGAGGCGGAGAAGCAAGTCCGTGACCGTATGGAAAAACTAATGGGCGGTTCTGGAATCCATTCCGTGGACTACTATCACAAGAAGTTGGGCAAGATCATGTGGAACAAATGTGGTATGGCCCGAAACGCCAAAGAACTGGAAGAGGCTATCAAGGAGATTTCCAACTTGCGCAAGGATTTCTGGGAGAACGTAAAAGTTCCCGGGACCATCGACTCCAAAAACCAGGAATTGGAAAAAGCCGGACGAGTGGCCGATTTCTTGGAACTGGGTGAGCTGTTTGCCAAGGATGCCCTGCATAGAAACGAGTCTTGTGGTGGACATTTCCGTGAGGAATACCAAACCGAAGAGGGTGAGGCACTGCGTGACGACAAAAACTTTAAATATGTGGCCGCTTGGGAATTTGCCGGTGAGCCCAAAGATGCCAAATTGCACAAAGAGGATTTGGTGTATGAAAACATTGAATTAAAAACAAGGAGTTATAAATAGTTAAGAGTTGATGGTTGATGGGAAGCCCAACAACGAACAACGAACAACGAACAACTACATAACTATGAAATTATATTTAAAAATATGGCGTCAAAAAGACGCGTCCTCAGCAGGAAAAATAGTGGATTATACGCTTGACGGTGTAGAAGGGGACATGTCTTTCTTGGAGATGCTGGACATCTTGAACGAGGAATTGATTTCCAAAGGTGAGGAACCCGTAGAGTTCGATCATGATTGTAGGGAGGGTATCTGCGGAACCTGTTCCTTGCAAATCAATGGTGAGCCCCACGGCCCAGACCGTTTGGTGACTACCTGCCAGTTGCATATGCGTAAGTTCAATGATGGGGATACCATTGTGATTGAACCATTCCGTGCCAAAGCATTTCCTGTAATCAAGGATTTGATCGTGGATCGTAGTTCTTTTGACCGCATCCAACAAGCTGGTGGGTATATCTCTGTAAACACCTCTGGAAATACAGTGGATGCCAATGCCATTCCAATCAACAAACATGCAGCGGACGAAGCTATGGATGCCGCCACCTGTATTGGTTGTGGTGCCTGTGTGGCCGCCTGCAAAAATGCAAGTGCCATGTTGTTCACCTCTGCGAAGGTTTCCCAATTTGCACTACTGCCCCAAGGAAGGGTAGAAGCTGTGGAACGTGTTCAGAACATGGTCCGCCAAATGGATTTGGAAGGTTTTGGAAACTGTACCAACACCGGTGCTTGTGAAGTGGAATGCCCCAAAGGGATTTCCTTGACCAATATTGCACGAATGAACCGTGAATACCTATCGGCTACCCTAAAGGGATAAGTCATAGACATTGTATATGGAAAAACCCAAACTCTTGAGAGTTTGGGTTTTTTATTGCTTTGGATATTGTCAGGTCGAGCGCAGTCGAGACCATACTGACAAGGTTAAAATAACACGCACCACTTATGTCATTTCGAAATAAGGAATGAAATGACGATTGAGAAATCTTTAATCCTTTTTGAGACTTCTCACTTCGATTTCGACTGCGCCTGTCTGCCGACAAAGGCAGGCTCAATCTCACAATTCGAAATGACGCACCCGCGTCATGCTGAACTCGTTTCAGCATCTCATATGAGTGATTGGATTTTGTATTGTGTCTCGACTGCGCTCGACATGACATATTTGTGTCAAACCATTTTGTTGTCCACTAATCGACCCTTCCATTTGCTCAGAATGATATTTCAACAGTTTATTTTTGATTGAATCCTTCGTATATTCCAACATGTCCAAAAAGTACCCCAAAGAGCGTATCAAAGTGCCTCGGTTCAATGAGGAGAGTGGGTTTTACACTACCCCGGAACGTTCCAAGATCATGGGCAAAATCCGCGGTAAAAATACCAAGCCAGAGCTGATGTTTAGGAAAGCTTTATGGGCAGCGGGATACCGATACCGCACCGATTACAAAAAACTTATTGGAAAGCCAGATATCGCCTTAAAAAAGTACCGCACGGTGATCTTTATTGATGGCGAGTTCTGGCACGGCTACAATTGGGAGGAACGCAAGCATAAAATCAAGACCAATCGTGAGTTTTGGATTGCAAAAATCGAA
>JAUICT010000548.1 GCA_030429325.1 Bacteroidia bacterium | reverse complement strand
AACAATGCCAGAGTCAGGGCTATTGGGACGTATTCTTCCCGGATTGAACACATAGTAAGTGTTGTGCATACCATAATTGAGTTGAAGCTTATCGTTGATGTAGTGTTTCAGGTCGTATTTAAGGTTAAAGTTTTGAATTCCCGAATCCCAGTCAAACCCCACAAAATCAAGTTCTAAGCCATAGAAATAATCAGAATAAATCAGTGATAAATTGGAAAATAGTTTGTCAGAAAACAAATGGTTCCATCTAAAATTTCCCACCGCATTGCCGTAGGTGTTCACAAAATTATCGTTGATACTAAAAAGGTCCCTTCCAAAGTACCCGGATAGGAAAATGCTGTTCCGGTCATTTATTTTATGGTTGATTTTGGTATTCAGGTCATAGAAATAGGCTTTGTTGTCCACATCGAACAGGGGAAGAAATAGGTGGGCGTATGACGCTCTTCCGCCTACTAAAAAAGCAGTTCGGTCTTTGGTGATGGGGCCTTCGAGTAACAATCTGCTGGCCACGGCACCAATTCCTCCATTAACTTTAAAGTCTTTGCTGTTACCTTCCTTTTGAAAAATCTCCAGTACCGATGAGACCCTGCCTCCATATCTGGCTGGGATACCCCCTTTAAAAAGTTTGACATCTTTGATGGCATCGGGATTGAAGACGGAAAAGAAACCAAACAGGTGGGAGGAATTGAACACCGTGGCTTCATCCAATAGGATGAGGTTTTGGTCCGCCGCCCCGCCTCTAACATTGAATCCGGAGGAAGCTTCACCGGCATTGGTGACCCCAGGCAAGAGAATGAGGGACTTGATTACATCGGCTTCACCAAGTACTACGGGTATTTGTTTGATGGTTTTTGCGGCCAAGGTATTTACACTCATTTGGGGTTTTCGGATATCCAATCGTTCCGCATTGTCTGTAACCACCACTTCTTCCAACTCTTCTGCAGCTTCCAGAAGTCTGAAATCTTTCTTTATATTTCTATCAAGACGTATGGTTTCCCTGATGTCCTGAAATCCTAGATAGCTCAAAACCAATTCGTATTCTCCTTGAGGTAAGGTAATGGAGTAAAAGCCATATTCATTGGTAGTGACTCCTGTTTTTAAAGATGGAATGGCTATGGTAACCCCTATTAATGTTTCATTGCTGTTGGCTTCCGAGACGGTTCCGCTCAAGGTGAATTTTTGTTGCGCTTGCACAAAACCAAGTTGAAGCAACAATGTAAACAGGAGAAAAAAGTACTGTTTGGACATTCAATGGGTTTTACTAAAAGTACACATTTATCCGAGACGGCAAAAAAAGAATAAACTATCTATCAACCTTTTAAATCTATACCAAAAACAGAAAGGGTGCAAAACCAGATTGGACCGGTTTGCACCCTTGTGTAGATGAATTCCAATAGGTTGCTAGGCTATACCTTCTAAAATGGTATTAAGCGTGCTGCTAGGACGCATGGCCTTTGATGCCAATTCTGCGTTTGGCAGGTAATATCCGCCAATATTTAGACTAGTACCTTGGGCGTCTATCAATTCTTGTGCGATTCTTGTTTCGTTGGAAGACATGGCATCAAATACTTTGCTGAAAACCGATTTCAGTTCGGCATCTTCATTTTGGGTTGCCAACGCTTCTGCCCAATACAATGCCAAGTAAAAATGGCTTCCACGGGTATCCAATTCGTTTACTTTTCGGGAAGGGGATTTGTCGTTGTCCAAGAATTTTTCGGTGGCTTTATCCAATGCATCTGCCAATACCTTGGCTTTGGAGTTGTTGTTTTTCTCACCGTAATGTTCCAAAGAAACGCCAAGGGCCAAAAACTCGCCCAAGGAATCCCATCGCAAGTGACCTTCTTCCAAAAACTGTTCAACGTGTTTGGGAGCAGAGCCACCGGCAC
>JAUICT010000054.1 GCA_030429325.1 Bacteroidia bacterium | reverse complement strand
AGCCACTTCATAAAGGTAAAGGGATGGTATTTTTCAATAAGGGTCTTTACCACAATAAGATATGTTCCATAAAATGTGGCATTGACGATAAAAAGAAAATTCCCGAGAGGAATGTTTGGAGCATCTTGACGTATTTCGGCACCGAAAAGAATCAATCCAACCGCACCAATAAATCCCATGAGAATACCCAAACTTTTATTGAGTGTAATTTTTTCCTTCAAAAAGAACGATGAAAGCACCACCACAATAATTGGTGTGATCGTAATCAATACAGCACTGTTGATGGGTGTGGAGAGTTGAAGCCCCTTAAAAAAGGAGAGCATATTCACGGACATTCCACAGATGGCACAGACTAAGAGTCGTCCCCAATCTTTTTTTTCAATTTTCTCCTTGGGACCAAAAAAGGAGATGGCCCAAAACAGGATGGCCGCTCCACCAACACGTAACATAATAAACCCGAAGGGTTTTACGTGCATGGGCATAACCCCTTTTGCCAAGGTGTGGTTAATGCCATAGATGGCAGTTGCCCCAAGGGCGGCTAAAATGGCCAATGTTCTTTTACTCATTAATGCAGGGCCTCTTTTGCGGCCTGGACCACTTTTTTGGAGTTACCAACAAAGATTTGCCCATCAACCAAGACAACAGGTCTTTTTAAAAAGGTATAATGTTCAAGGATGAGGTTTTTGTAATCGTCTTCGGAAAGTTCTTTTTCATGCAATCCCTTTTCACGGTAGAGCATGGCCCTTTTACTGAAGAGGGACTCATAACTTCCCGATAAGGCTGCCATTTCCTTCACTTGCTCAGGGGTCATGGGCTCTGATTTTATTTCTTGGAGCTGTACGCCCTGTAGAGGTTCCAATTCCTTTAAAATACGTTTACAGGTTGAGCAGCTGCCCAAATGGTAAATTTTCTTCATGCTATTAGGTCTCTGTATGTGCAAAGGAACCGATTTTTGATTAAACCGGTATTAAGCCAATGCAAATTCAACGGCTTTTTGGACATGGATCTTGGCGGTATCAAATGTGGGTATAGAGGCTTCATGGTCCGGTACAAGGATGGGCAACTCGGTACAGCCCAAAATGGCCCCTTCGGCTCCTTGCGCTTTCATTTTTTTGATGATATCCAAACAAACGGCCTTGGAGGCATTCGTAAAGACGCCCTTGACCAACTCATTATAGATCATGGATTGAAGCAGCTCCCTATCCGTTTCATTGGGAATCAAAACCTCAAGACCATAATCTTCGCGTAACTTTTTGGTGTAAAAATCTTTTTCCATAGTAAATTTTGTGCCCAATAGCGCCACTTTTTTCATTCCTTTTTCACGGATGGCCTCCCCAGTGGCATCGGCAATGTGTAAAAAGGGCACGTCAATGGCTTGGGTAATGGTCTGGCTTACCAAATGGATGGTATTCGTGCAAAGCAGTACGATGTCGGACCCGGCAGTTTCCAATTTTTTGGCATGAAGGGCCATGATATTACCAATTTTTTCCCAGTCGCCCGAAAAGGAATACCGTTCAATTTCCTCAAAATCCACCGAAGAGAGTAGGGTTTTGGCAGAGTGCGAACCTCCCAGTTTTTCACGAATGATTTCATTGACGAATTGATAGTACATTTTTGAGGATTCCCAGCTCATTCCTCCGATCATTCCAATAGTTTTCATGTATCTGTTATTTGATTTTTGACATATTCTCTGCCCCTTCCACTCGAATAGAGGTAAGCCATTTCTGGATTCTTTTTACAATCATTTGTGATGGACCAATTGAAACTTGGGTTTGGGGACAACAATTATAGTTGATGCAGTTTTCCATAATATTTACATTTCGCTAAATCTCAATATGTGTTCCAAAAAAATTACAATTCATTTTTCAGGGTTTCAACAAAGGCCTGAATCACCACTTCGTTCCTTTTGTAATACGTCCATTTTCCATGTCGGGTAGGGATGACCAAATCGGCATTTTGCATGCTGTTCAAATAGGTAGAAACAGTGGATTGAGACAATCCTGTCTTGTCTTGAATGTACCCTACGCATACCCCATCATCAAAATGGTCTATATCTTGGTGGGGCGGAAAATTTACCTCGGGATTTTTCAGCCATTTCAAAATATTAACCCTAGTTTTATTGGATAAAACTTTGCTGATTTCAATCACATCCATACAGCAAATATAAATAAAATATCTACATATCTAAAAAAATAGATACGTTAAATTAAATTTCAACTAAATCCGGGGATGGAAAAACTATTCGACCTTATTTTAAACAACAGAAGTATACTTCACAACCATTTGCAGAACACCCCAAAGGAAAAATTGTTCGAAATACCTAAAGGTTTCAACAATAACATTTGGTGGAACATTGCCCATATTGTCGTTTCCGAGCAGCTGTTGATCTATGGCCTCAGTGGCCAACCGTTGGTGGCTCCCCAAGACTTGGTGGAAAAATATAGGAAAGGTACCAAACCCAATGGGGTTCCAAGTGATGCTGAAATCGAACTGGTTTCCGAATTGATGTTCTCACTGCCCAAAAAGACTGTGGAAGACTACAAAGCGGGTGTTTTTGATTCGTTCAAACCCTATACCACATCACTTAAAATTGAGCTCAGTTCTGTGGAAGAAGCCATTGCTTATGATTTGCTGCACGAAGGAATCCATTTGGGTACCATCACCGCATTGAAAAAGGTATTGGAAAGGAATTCCTAGGACTTCACTTTTCGTTTGAGATAGAGGTTGATCTCATTGTATGGTAACACCAATACAATGGGGCCGTCGGCATAGGAGGCCACTTCATATTGGTTGTAGATCAGTTGAAGGCCATCCTCGGTGTATCCCATATTGTTTGATAAGTGGAAGACATCACCATCGAACATAAACCCTGTGGCATTGATGTTTTCGTCCTGGGGAATATCTTCTTGTATCCTGAACTTGGTCTCTGCAAACTTTTGAAATCCTTTCAGATCGTCAAAAAGTTCCCAGTTTTCCAGTTCGGTGCCACTCTGCTTGTCAAAATTCAGATAAGATGTTGAGCCATAGCCATGCGCTCCCCCGGTATAGGTATACGATTCAACCTGTATGGTGATCATTTGAGGGTCTTCGTACACAATGGTTCCATGGATTTTGGCTTCCCAGCCTGGGGTTTCATCGGGAAACCGCTCGTTAAGTTCCTTAAAGCTATCGGTAAAGGAAGTCATGGCCGATTGGATTCCGGTAATCTCTTCCTCCCCATCGCCAAAAGAAAGCAGGGAGATCATTTCCTCTTCCAAGGAGCGATTGATGGTTTTGGCCACAGCCGTATCATCCAGAGCCTTGGGAACATTGATTTCAATAGTGGGGCAATCCTTGCAGTTTTCGCCCTGTAGTTCCATGGGTTCAAAAGTAAGGTTGCTTCCATTTTCGCAACCAAGGGCTATAAGAAGTAGGAATATCAGGTATGGGGTCTTCTTCATAAAAGGGGTATTATGCTTTGTCAAAAATAAGACTTCATTGACTACTCCAAAAGATAACGATACATTTGTGTATAGATATTAACAAAATGAGCAAGAAAGATTTACGATTCAATAGCAAGACCATTCACGGTGGACAGTTTCCCGATGAGGCCTACGGGGCCGTTATGCCACCTATTTATCAAACCTCTACCTATGCCCAGACCACTCCCGGAGGGCATAAGGGTTTTGAGTATTCCCGAAGTGCCAACCCCACCCGGACCGCTTTGGAAAATGCCTTGGCGAGTATAGAAAACGGAAACTACGGTTTGGCCTTTGCCAGTGGTCTTTCGGCCATAGATGCAGTCATTAAGCTACTTTCCCCTGGGGATGAAGTGGTTTCGACCAACGATCTGTATGGCGGAAGCTATCGGCTCTTCAAACAGATTTTTGAAAAATATGGAATCACTTTTCATTTTGTGGGGATGCAAGATGCGGATGCCATCGAGGGATACATCAATGACAAGACCAAGTTGGTTTGGGTGGAGACCCCTACGAATCCCATGATGAACATTATTGATATAAAAGCAGTATCGGAATTGGCCAAAAAACACGGACTGCTATTGGCTGTGGACAATACCTTTGCCACCCCTTATCTACAGCGTCCGTTGGATTTGGGTGCGGATATTGTGATGCATTCCGCCACCAAATACCTGGGAGGCCATAGCGATGTGGTGGTCGGGGCCTTGGTGGTCAAGGACAAGGAATTGGCAGATAAATTATACTTCATCCAAAATGCGAGCGGGGCAGTATGTGGCCCCATGGACAGTTTCCTGACGCTTCGTGGGATAAAAACATTGCATGTACGTATGCAACGGCATTGCGAGAACGGGAAGGCCATTGCGGAATATTTGGCCAAGCACCCGAAGATTGAAAAGGTCTATTGGCCCGGATTTGAGACCCATCCCAACCACGGGGTGGCCAAGGCCCAAATGGATGATTTTGGGGGAATGATCTCATTTGTTCCCAAGGGAGCCAGCTATGCTGATGCGATTCAAATTGTGGAAAAACTTGAAGTCTTCACCTTGGCCGAATCGCTGGGAGGTGTAGAAAGTTTAGCTGGACACCCGGCCAGTATGACCCACGCCAGTATCCCAAAAGAGGAACGGGAAAAAAGTGGTGTAGTGGATGCCTTGGTCCGTTTGAGTGTGGGTATAGAGGATGCGAACGATCTTATAGCGGACTTGGAGCAGGCACTTGGGTGATCAATATTGAAAAATTTTTAAAAAAACGTGTTTCAAATTATTGAAAAACAATAATTTTGCCTTCAAATTACAAAATCAATAAAATACAACCCTGAGACAATTCTAAGGGACAACAAATTTTAATCCGTTATATGGAAGCAAAAATCAAAGCATTTATGGATGAGGTCATTGCCAGGAATGGTCATGAGCCCGAGTTCATCCAAGCGGTTCAAGAAGTTGCCGAAACGGTAATTCCCTACATTGCCAAACATGATATTTATAATGGAAAGAACATTCTATTGCGCATGGTAGAGCCGGAGCGATTGATTTCTTTCCGTGTAGCTTGGGTGGATGATGAGGGAGAAATCCATGTGAACCGTGGATACCGAATCCAGATGAATTCCGCCATTGGACCTTATAAAGGAGGGCTGCGTTTTCACCCCACCGTTAATGCCAGTGTATTGAAGTTCTTGGCTTTTGAGCAGGTGTTCAAGAACAGTTTGACCACTTTACCCATGGGAGGTGGAAAAGGAGGCTCGGATTTTGACCCCAAAGGAAAGTCAGATGATGAGGTCATGCGTTTTTGCCATGCATTTATGACCGAGCTGTGCAGACATATTGGTCCCAATACAGATGTTCCTGCCGGGGATATTGGAGTGGGATCCCGTGAGATTGGGTTCCTTTTTGGAATGTATAAAAAGATACGTAACGAGTTTACCGGTGTGCTTACCGGAAAAGGGCGTTCTTGGGGAGGTTCCCTCATCCGTCCGGAAGCTACCGGATATGGTACCGTGTATTTTGCCGATAGCATGCTCAAGACCCGCAATGAATCTTTTGAAGGCAAGAATGTGGTAATCTCAGGTTCAGGGAATGTGGCGCAATTTGCGGCGGAAAAAGTATTGCAATTGGGCGGTAAGGTGCTTACCCTTTCCGACTCAGGCGGATTTATTTATGACAAGGACGGTATTGATAATGAAAAGCTGGCCTTTGTCATGGACCTGAAGAACAACAAGAGAGGTCGAATTTCCGAATATGTGGACAAATACCCATCAGCGGAGTTCCATAAAGGAGAAACCCCATGGCAAGTAAAATGTGATGTAGCTCTACCATGTGCCACCCAAAACGAATTGGATGGGGATGATGCCGCTATGCTGATCAAAAATGGATGTATTGCTGTGGCTGAAGGGGCCAACATGCCCTCTACGCCCGAAGCCATCCATGCATTCCATGATGCACAGATTTTATTTGCTCCAGGAAAGGCTTCCAATGCAGGAGGTGTGGCCACTTCAGGATTGGAAATGTCACAAAACTCTTTGCGAATCAGCTGGACCCGTGAAGAAGTTGATGAGAGACTTAAGGGAATCATGGAAGATATCCACAATGCCTGTATAGAATATGGAAAAGAGGAAAATGGGTATTGTAATTATGTAAAAGGCGCCAATATTGCTGGTTTTGTAAAAGTGGCAGACGCTATGTTGGCCCAAGGTGTGATATAGTCTGTACAATCGACTATAGTTTTTGGTTGGCAGTTACCGGAGTGAGTACTTATTTTTATACTTTCGGTAACTGCCTCTTTTTTATAGCCCATGCAAGTGACCACCAAGGCCATAGTTCTTTCCTCCCTAAAATATGGGGACACCAGTCTTATTGTTCGGGCGTTTACCGAATCCGATGGTCTTAAGTCCTATCTATTGAAAGGAGTGCTGTCCTCCAAAAAGGGAAAACTGAAGCCGGCCTATTTTCAGCCGTTGATGCCTTTGGAAATGGTGGCTTACCATAAGAACAAGGGAACCCTGGAAAACATCAGGGAGGTAAAGGTGGCCATGCCCTATAAAACCTTACACACGGATATTTTGAAGAATAGTGTAGTGCTTTTTTTAGCTGAAATGTTGGGGAACAGTATTCAGGAACAAGAAAAAGACCAAGCTCTTTTCAATTATTTGGAATACAGTCTTCATTGGCTGGATGAACACTCCCTTTCTCCTAATTTTCATATTCTCTTCTTGATCAATCTTACCAAATATTTGGGCTTTTATCCAGATATATCCGATAAAAATGAACCGTATTTTGATCTTTTGGAAGGGAGTTTCTGTATAACGCCATCTATTAATCCACTGATTCAGAATGAAATACTGATTGATTTTAAGAAGTTTTTAGGCACGAATTTTGATGCACTACAAGGAATACAACTAACTAAGTTTAACAGGCGGGAACTCTTAAAGAATATAGTGCTCTATTTTCGTTTGCATGTGCATGGATTTAGGGAGCCGAGGTCTCTTGCCGTATTAAATGCAGTGTTTCAATAATATGCTCAAACCAACCCTGATCCTATTTTTTTTATTGCTTTCCATTACACTTTTTGCCCAAGATGTTACTGTATGGGATGCTGATTCAGGAACACCTATAGACAATATTGCCGTTTTTAATAAAGATAGGACCAAGACTACCGTAACCGATTCCAATGGAAAATGCGATCTGAGGTTTTTTTCGATGACAGAGAAAATTACATTCCAGCATATTAGTTATGAAACTTATACAACTACCAAATCACAGATAGAAAAAAAGGGAAACCGAATATACCTGCGCCTTAAATCAGAAGAGTTGCAGGAAGTGATTCTTTCAGTCTCGAAATGGGAACAACAGAAAAAAAAGATTCCCCAAAAAATTGAAACTCTGGATGCACGTAGCATAGCATTCACCAGTCCGCAGACTTCGGCAGACTTGCTGCAAAACAGCGGAAAAGTATTTGTGCAGAAAAGTCAATTGGGTGGGGGTAGCCCCATGATTAGAGGTTTTGCAACCAATAGATTACTACTTTCCGTGGATGGAGTTCGTATGAACAACGCCATTTTTAGGGGAGGCAACCTACAAAATGTCATTTCCATTGACCCATTTACCATAAAAAAGACCGAAGTTGTTTTTGGCCCAGGATCTGTCATTTATGGAAGTGACGCAATAGGAGGAGTAATGAACTTCTATACCCACAACCCTCATTTTTCGTATACGGATAGTTTGGCATTTTCAGGAAGTGCCCAGTATAGATTTGCTTCCGCCAATAATGAAAGTACAATCCATGTGGACTTTAATCTTGGACAGCAAAATTGGGCGTCCTACACGAGCATTACCTACAATGATTTTGATGATCTGAAAATGGGCAAGCACGGTCCAGATTCGTATTTACGGAACAACTATGTTGTGCGTCGTAATAATACAGATGTTTTGGTGGCAAATGACGACCCGAGAAAGCAGATTGCATCAGGGTACGATCAGATTAATTTACTGCAAAAGTTCAGCTACAAGCCCAATGCCAATTGGAACTATGACCTTGGGTTATATTACTCGGAAACTTCAGATTACCCACGCTATGATAGATTGATTCGTCCTACTGGAGATGGCCAAGGTCTACGCTCTGCGGAATGGTATTACGGCCCCCAAAAATGGTTTATGGGAAACTTTCAGGTCACCCATAAGGCAAACAATAAATTCTATGATGGCGTAAAGCTCACAACGGCCTATCAGTTTTTTGAGGAAAGTAGGTACGATAGAGGTTTTAATGATCTGGAATTATTTTCAGCAAAGGAAAAGGTGGATGCCGTTTCAATGAATTTGGATTTTGAGAACAAAAAAATGGGCAAGCTCCATCTCTACTATGGAGGAGAATTTGTGCTTAACAAAGTAAATTCCAAGGGAAGCCAAAAAAATATTGAAACAAATGCCGTTGAACGGACAGCGTCCCGATATCCGGATGGGGCCACATGGCAAACCTTGGCAGGGTACATCAATGGGGAGTACGATCTAAAACCCAATTTTACCATATTGTCAGGTATTCGATACAGTCAGGTTTGGGTAGATGCGGTATTTGAGAAGACCTTTTATCCCTTTCCTTTTGATGAAGCCGATATTATAACAGGAGCGCTAACCGGAAGTTTGGGATTTAGCTGGTTCCCTAAAGCGGATTTGCAGCTTACTTTAAATGGGTCAACTGGATTTAGGGCTCCAAACATTGATGATATTGGAAAAATTTTCGACTCGGAACCAGGCTCTGTTGTTGTACCTAACCCAGATTTGGAACCGGAATATGCTTACAATGCCGAAATAGGTATTCGAAAAAACTTCAAGGACAAACTTGTACTCAAAGGCGCAGCATATTATACCTATTTGGTGGATGCACTGGTGCGAAGGGATTATTCCTTCAATGGGCAAACCGAAATTGAATACAATGGGGAACTTAGTAATGTACAGGCCATTCAGAATGCGGCCCGAGCCTATGTCTACGGATTCGAAGTAGGTGTGGAAGCCTATTTGGATGAAAACTGGTCTTTGGTGTCCAACCTTACCCTGACCGAAGGAACTGAAGAGGACGACGATGGTACTGATAGCCCGGCCCGACATGCGGCGCCCACTTTTGGAGATGTGCATTTAATTTGGCAAAACCAAAAGCTTAAAGCCGATGTCTTTGTAAATTACAATGGAGAAATCAGTAATGAAGATTTGGCTCTTTCTGAGCAGGGGAAGACCTATATTTATGCCAGTGATGCCAACGGAAATCCATACGCTCCCTCATGGTACACGCTCAACTTTAAATCCCAATACCAGATATCCAACGCTTTGAA
>JAUICT010000053.1 GCA_030429325.1 Bacteroidia bacterium | reverse complement strand
TATCGCCCACTTTGTAGTAGCCATCCACAAAAGGTTCTACAAATGCATAGAAACCGTACTTGTCCACGGGCATATTGGTCATGGTAAGCTCAATCACTTCGCGAGCCTTGTCTATTTTGTTTTCCGCAATCAGGGTCTCCATTAATCTAGCCAAATTGCCCCTAAAGGATAGGCCTTGGGAACGGGTTTGTGGGTCATGGTAAATCTTGTCGCTTCCAGAATTTCCCCAATCCCATTTTTTAACGATGTCAAACATGAGGTCGCTATCTATCCTTCCCATTTCAAAAGAGTTTCTGCTCTCGGTTTTAATAGGGACCAATTTATAGACCAGTCCATCCAATTGAAGATAATCTTTCATCCAGATATATTCTGCACTATCAAAGCTACCTCCTGAAAAGTATATGGGACGTTTCCAGTCGTTGTTGGCAATGAGATCAAGCATTAAGATTCTGTTTTTTGGAAGGGCGCTTTGCGGTAGGTCTATATCGATATAATCCAATATTAAAGCAGAGTCCTTTTCTTTTACAAGACCGCTTTCCAAAACATTCTTTTTATTTACAGGGATACGGATTTTGTTCGTAGGATAATAGACAATGTCCAATGTGCTCTCGGGATATTGGCTGATATCCGCCCCCCTACTTTCCATAATATGCCTGTACTTGGTTTGCGGTTTATCGCTGCCCACCCAATTCATAAAGTCCTTGATGCTCCACCGATTATCCGTTACATTTTGATAGTAGATGGCATCCCGTGTGCCATAACGGTATTTGTCATGGGTTAGTTGAGAAGGAATAGGATCGCTCTCATAGGCTTTCCGTTTCATTTGGTCTATGTACCAATCGGTGGCAAATAGGCTGGTGTTCACAACTCGAACATCGGTACGGTACTGCTCTATTTCCTGTACGTACCAAAGTGGAAAAGTATCGTTATCGCCGATAGTGAACAAAATACTCCCGGCATCTTCTTGACAGCTATCTAAATACGCTTTTGCAGTGGATTGTGCCGTGTAACGTCCAGAACGGTCATGGTCGTCCCAGTTTTCAAATGCCATCAAAAGAGGAACGGCCAAAATACAAAGTGTGGTAATCAACGGAGCGGCTATCTTGGCAGACAACAGTTTCTTGAATTCCTCAAACAGACCATACACCCCTATTCCTATCCAAATACAGAAGATGTAAAAGGATCCCACTAAAGAATAGTCCCTTTCCCTAGGCTGAAAAATATAGGGATTGGTGTAGAACTGAATGGCTAGTCCGGTAAATATGAAGAAGACAAACAATACCCAAAAGTACTTTGGGTTTCTAGAAACAAGGAAAACAACCCCAATGATCCCCAAAAGTAGCGGAAGGAAGAAATAGGTGTTTCTGCCTTTATTGTTTTTCCATTCAGTGGGCAGGTTTTTTTGGCTTCCCAATTGCATGCTGTCCAAAAAGCCAATTCCACTGAGCCAATGCCCATTTTCATCGTATCTGCCTTGGACATCGTTTTGTTTGCCCACAAAGTTCCACATAAAATAGCGCATGTACATATACCCAAACTGGAACTCAAAAAGGTAACGTAGGTTTTGGCCAAGAGTAGGTGGCTCTACTTCAATGTACTCACTAAACTCACGTAAAAACCGAATGTATTGTTCAGTATCCAACTCCCCTTGCGAATAGGCGGTTTTAAATTGGCTTACGGCTTCCCTAAGATCATTATTGGAAATGTATTCGGACTTGATACGGAAGTCCAGGGCGCCAAAGTAGCGCATGTAATTCTCTGCGTGTTGGGCACTCCACATTCTGGGCAAGAATCCTACATGTTTTTCATTAGGGCCTTGAAGAGCTCCTTTGTAATGGTTTACGATAACGTACTTGCCCAGTTTTAAATCTTTTTCATACTTGGGGCTTTCGTCCTTGTCTTCGCCGGCTGGGGCAAAAGCATCGGAGTAATACGCTCCATAAAATGGACTTTCCACACCGGGATATTGCTCACGGTTGTAATAGGCCAACAGGGCCCGGGCATCAGCAGGGTTGTTCTCGTTTACCACGGTCTTTGCATTGGCTCGGATGGGCAACATCAACCAAGAAGAAAATCCAAGTAAAACAAACATGAGGCACAATACAATGATGTTGCCTGTATAAAAATGGTGTTTTCGGGTATAGCTCAGTCCAAAATAGAAAGCAGCGATAAAAATCAATCCCATTATGATTGTTCCCGAGTTAAAGGGCAATCCCACTTCGTTGATAAAGAAGACTTCGCTCCAACCAAAAAGCTTTAAAACATAGGTAAGGGAGAATTTATAGACCAAGATCAAAATGGTCACCACGGCAATATTGGCCAACAAGAAATTCTTAACGTTGGTTTGTTTGTACCTTTTAAAATAATAAAGCAATCCTATGGATGGAATGGCCAAAAAGCCCATAAACTGAATGCCGAAGGTAAGTCCGATCAAAAAGCAAATCAGTAGTAACCAACGATGACCTCTCGGGTCGTCTAGGTTGTCGGTCCATTTTAATCCCAGCCATAGCAATAAGGCCATGATTAAGCTGGCCATGGCGTAAACTTCGGTCTCTACGGCATTGAACCAGAAACTGTCTGAGAATGTAAAGGCCAAAGCGCCTACAAGACCACTGCCTAAAACAGCTATGGCCTGACTGTTGCCAATGGATTTGTTCTTTACAATAAGCTTCCTGACTAAATTGGTTATGGTCCAAAATGTGAACAGTACTGTAAAAGCACTTGAAACTATGGATACGGCATTGACCATTAATGCAATCTTTGAAGTGTCCCCAAAGGCAAACATGGCAAAAAAGGCGCCTATCATTTGTAATAGCGGAGCTCCTGGTGGGTGCCCCACCTGTAATTTTGCCGAAGTGGAAATGTATTCCCCTGCGTCCCAAAAACTTCCTGTAGGTTCAACAGTCAGGGCATAAACAATAAAGGCTATGGCGAAGGAAGTCCATCCAAGGATGGTGTCCCATTTTTTGAAGTCTTTTGCAAACATATTGGATGGTGGTTAACCAAGTTGTGGCGAATTTAGTAAATATAGAAGAGACGATTGCCCATTTTTGGAAAAGCTTTAACAGGATAGTGCGGAAAAATAGCAGGTAATCTTGCCAAAATATTTGTTGAAACCAAAGTTTGTTATAAATTTGCACGCTCAAAAGCTGAATCAAGTTCAGCGGAATTTCGGTACTGGCCTATGGTGTAATTGGCAACACTACTGATTTTGGTTCAGTCATTCTAGGTTCGAGTCCTAGTAGGCCAACAAAAAGCCTCCCAAGTGTAATACTTTGGGAGGCTTTATTATTTTGAACATTGTGGGTTTAGTTTCCTAGGCGAGAACATTTGAGTTGGGTCAAGTCTTTTGACATGTGAATCCAGTTGAAGTATTTAACCGAAATGTTTTACGGCATAAAATGATGCTTAAGCTTTCCTGCCTTCCAAATCCATGGTTCCCAAGCTTTCAAACCCAAAAGGGGTTGATAGCTCCAAAAGCTTTTTTAATTCTCCGGAAATAAGAAGTTCTTGATGATCCCAAAGGGAAGAATCCGCTTAACATAGTATACGGTCTTCGGATTTTGTAAAAACCTCATGCTATAAAGGTAACAGGAATTTGGCATGAAAAAAGCGCTTGGATTTTGACCAAGGGCTTGGATCAACATGTAGTGGTTTTAGTGCTGTATCAATCCTTGTTTACCCTGTAAGTAACCCTTCTATTGGTGATTACAGTCCCTACTTTTATGGTCAAGGTGGCTTGGTCCGAGGTAAGGGCACTGCAAGATCCCGAGGAGTTGGAAACCAATACGCGGAAAATGTAGCCATTTTTGTCTGTGCCGGCTGCAATCACTGAAAGATTGGCCGTTTGGGTCCCGGTATATTCCGAACCATCTGTAAGGGGAACAAAATTACTGCCCCCATCGGTGCTTACTTCCCATTGGTATGTATCCACATTACTGGCGGTAACGGAAAAATTGACATTGTTGCCTGCAATGCTATTTTGGTCGGTGGGCTGACTTGAAATGGCAAATGGAGATACCGTTATGGTCTGTTGTACATCCAAGGTATTTCCAGATGCATCGGTTATTCTATAGGTGCGTGTTATGATTTCAGGGTTGGTGCCACCATCACTTACATCGCTTATGAATGTTACTGTCGGACTGGGGTCGCAATTATCAGCTTCATCATTTACGGCTGTAATATCGGGTGTGGGAATATCATCTGAACAATGAACGGTAATAGGTGTGGGATTGCTGGCTGTAGGAGCTACATTGTCAACCGTAATGGTTGTGGTGGCCGCAAGATTGGGATAAGGTGGGTCTCCTGGCATTCCCCCGTACTCAACAAGGTATCCTTTTGGCTGGTAATCTCCGCTTGATGCCCCTGAATTTGAAAGATCGTTCCATGATCCTGGCAAACCGACCCCTGGAGCGGTAATGTGCGCATAGTCTTCATTGCCACTATTATTAGGTTCGCCCCCGTTCCAAAATTCGTATCCAAAGGCAGTTCCTGAAGCACCTCCTCTCCAGAACAAGGTTCCGGCTTCAGGACCAGTTACCCAGTACCAATCGCCTTCCAAAGCAGCATCACTCGCCCCGATCCATCCTGCTCCGGGAGCTTGTGACCCTAAAAGGTCTGACTCATCTTGAATGGAGATGGTGGCCAAATAGCCTTGAAGACCATAAAATGTACGTAGAGCGGCAGCATCCCTAGCCGAGGTCCATGTGATGCCCAATGCGGGCACATACTCATAATAATGACCAGTTGAAGCAAGGTAGTTGGCTTCATTGAGTACTATGGAGAACGTACGGGTATCGCCAGACGTAACTGTTCCTGTTGTTTGAAAGACCACAGCGCCAATGGCAGCTTCAAATTCTGCCAAAGTGGTAGGGCCCGTCAATGTCAATCTTCCTTCAGAAACGTCCCAACTTGAAGTAATATTGGGATGTGTTCCCGTTAAGGTCAATAGGTCTCCTGTGTTGTCGTAGTTCGATGTGATCTGTATGTAAACGGCATCCAAGGTTGTGTCATCCGGGTCTGAGATGGATACACTCTCAACAATGGCAATGGTGTTTCCGGGACAGAATATTTGATCTCCAGTTGCTGAAATGGATGGTGGTTGGTTACCATTATTGGTGTCGTCCCTGAAATCCAAATCACCACCGGATGCAACATCCCCATCAGAATCTGGCAAGGAAATACTGCCTCCGCCAGTTGTGGTGGGATTATCAATGGTTCCACCTGGGTCGCTATAACCGGTTGAGGTGTCTATGTTGTCGTCCAAGCCATCATTATCGCTATCTGTGCCAGCTAGGGTGAGGGCGGCTTCAATTGTGTCGTTTGTTCCGTCATTATCGCTATCCGTGTCCAAAAAATCCGGGGTGCCATCCCCATCAGTATCCACATAAGAAATCCCACTTGTTTCATAGGCGTTGTCCAGACCATCATTGTCTGAGTCATTGCCTGATGGCGCTGTATACCCCAAAGAGGTTTGGGCCTCTACATTATCGGGAATACCGTCACCGTCGCTATCAAGATCTTGGTAATTGGGGATACCATCACCATCCGTGTCTATTGTGGTGCAATCCACGGAACCAACATAAGTGGCGCCATAAACCCGTGCTCCGGCCTGATAGGCTTCAACACGGAGATATTCCAAACTACTGCCAGAGACTGTAAAGGTTACCTCGCGTATGGATCCTGGGGTGGTGCCATTGGCGTCTGTTAACCATCCACTGTTGTTGCCTGCGGCGTTCGAACGTTGAATTTGTATGTCGGTGCTGGATACGGCCGGGTCGGCCCCAACAAATACGCTTACACTCGTGCCTATGGGAAGCACCTCTGAGAAGCGCAAAAGTAAGATGGAGCTTGAGCCAGGATAGGTGGTGGGATTTGCGGCAAAGGTAGTGCCCGGATTTCCTTGGGCGTTGGTTTCATTGTTGAAGTTTCTGATGTTTGATGCCGTTTGCGCATAAGTTCCACTTACACCGGCACATTCGTCAGTGTCCAATATTCCATCATTGTCATCATCAATATCTGTAGTGTCATCAATTCCATCGCCGTCCAAATCGGATGAGCCTGAGCTACAGTTGGAGTATAGTATGGAAAAGGGTACGTTCTGTTTGGATATGGAGGGGCCTTGGTATTGAACGGTCAAGGTTTCTCCTCCGCCATTTTCAAAAAACAAAACGGTGATAGGATGCAGGCCCGAGTTTAAAAATATAGTGCCAGACCGCTCCCGATTGCCATGTAGCCCATCATTGTCCACAACTTCAGTTCCATCAATGAATAGTTTTGAACCATCATCCGATGAAGTATAAAATGTATAAGAGCCTGTGGTGTTGATTTGGATATAGCCTTGATAGCGTATGCTGAACTGATCACTATCTCCGGGGTCTTCCTGATTTTGAAGGGCGTCCACGTCAAAACTGGTAAACACACCGGTGCCCAAAGCGCCAGAGGTTGGAATGTTGTCTGTTGTGTAACCTGATGGAGCGCTGTCATAAAATTCAAAATCAACTTCACCATTGCAAATTCCGGTATACCCCTCAACTGTAACATTGTCAATAAAGTATTGTTCGTCATTGTTGTCGTTGTCCATCCGTACCCTTATTTCCAGGGAGGTATTTCCGGAAAGGGATAAGTTTACGGTGTAGGATGGGTCCAAGGGGTCTGAATCCGATCCAGAGACATTTACAAACTGCTGCCACGAGCCTCCATCAATGCGGTACTCTCCAATAAAATAGTCATTGCCATTGTCCATTTCATCTTCGTCATCCACCCAAGTTTCCATGCTGAAACTTATAAAATCGTATCCGGTAATGTCAATGGGATTGGTTTGCCAAATGCCTTCGGCATCCAGATTTCTACCTCTTAAGGTATTGTTTCTAACAGACAGTCTATTGCCTCGGTTTGTGGTCCAATTGGAAGCTGAAGACCCCGTGGCCGTGCCACTTTGTGTGCCGTTGGCATAGGTGAAGTTTTCATTCCAGAGCGTTGTTTGGGAAAAAATAGGGGTGACTCCCAGTAGAAAGAGAAATAAAAAAAGGCAACGTAGCATCGATGCTCTTTGCATTATCTGCTTATCACCATAAAATGAGCCCATTATCACTATTTTTGAGGATGCAAAGCTAACTGTAGTGTACGCTGATGAAAATATTTGTTGTGAAATGGAAGAATATGGATGTCTAGTATTGAGTTGAACCTTTTGGGGGCATTTTGGTTTAAGATTGAAGAGGGAAAACGGTTTTGTTGGCCTTAGGTTGCACATACTGATGAAATTATCGTATATTTGCACCGCTGAACGGATATAAAAGTATTCATGAGGGGACTTTGAGTCCCCTCTTTTATTACTTGATTTTATGTTTAAGGAGAAAGTGAAATCGTTGCTGGATAAAGCTCTGGAAGAGCATCCTTCCTTGTTTTTGATTGATTTTACTGTTGGTGGAGACAACACCATTAGGGTGGTTTTGGACGGTGATCAAGGTGTGGATCTTAAGGATTGCATGAACATCAGCCGTGCCATTGAACACAATTTGGATCGGGAAGAAGAGGATTTTTCATTGGAGGTTACCTCGGCAGGTGCCACTTCTCCATTAAGATTGCCACGTCAGTACAAAAAAAATATTGGAAGAAAGATTAAGGTCAGGACTGGGGCCGAAGAATTGGAAGGAACCTTGATCCAGACCTCGGAAAATAGTATTACCTTGGAATGGAAGGCCCGCGAGCCCAAGCCGGTGGGTAAAGGAAAGGTTACTGTACAGAAAAAACAGGAGATTGTATTTTCTGACATACAAGAAGCAAAAGTTATTTTAAAATTTTAATTGTAGTTAAAAAATGGAAAACCTAGCGCTCATCGAATCCTTTTCGGAGTTTAAGGACGATAAGTTTATTGACAGGGTGACCCTTATGGCCATTTTGGAAGATGTATTCCGGAATGCACTCAAGAAAAAATTTGGTTCCGATGATAACTTTGATATCATCATCAACCCAGATAAAGGGGATTTGGAGATTTGGAGAAACCGAGTTGTGGTGGAAGACGGTGAAGTGGAAGATCCCAACGAGGAAATCTCCCTTACGGAAGCTAGAAAAATTGAGCCCGACTTTGAGGTTGGGGAAGATGTTTCCGAAGAAGTGAAGTTGATAGATTTGGGAAGGAGGGCTATTTTGGCGTTGCGTCAAAACCTTATCTCCAAAATCCATGAACACGACAATACCACTATCTACAAGCAATTTAAAGACTTGGAGGGTGAGATTTATACCGCTGAGGTACACCACATACGTCACAAGGCCATAATCTTGTTGGATGATGAAGGGAATGAAATCATTCTTCCAAAGGAAAAGCAGATTCCGTCTGATTTTTTCCGAAAGGGAGATAACGTTAGGGGAATCATTGAGAGTGTGGAGTTAAAAGGAAATAAACCCACCATCATCATGTCGAGGACTTCGCCTATTTTCTTGGAGCAATTGTTCTTCCAGGAAATCCCTGAAGTGTTCGATGGTCTGATCACTATCAAAAAAGCGGTTCGTATCCCTGGTGAAAAAGCAAAAGTTGCCGTGGATTCCTATGATGATAGAATTGATCCCGTTGGTGCCTGTGTGGGTATGAAAGGGTCTCGTATCCATGGCATTGTCCGCGAATTGGGCAATGAAAATATCGATGTCATCAATTGGACCAACAATTCACAATTAATGGTGACAAGAGCATTGAGCCCTGCAAGAGTGTCTTCCGTTAAACTCAATGATGAGAAAAAAACGGCTCAGGTTTACCTAAAGCCAGAGGAGGTTTCCAAGGCTATTGGAAGGGGAGGGCATAATATTCGATTGGCAGGTCAATTGACTGGTTATGAGATTGATGTATTCCGTGAAGGTGTTGAGGAAGATGTGGAATTGACCGAATTCTCCGATGAGATAGAAGGCTGGGTGATTGATGAATTCAAAAAGATTGGATTGGATACCGCGCGCAGCGTTTTGGAGCAAGATGTAAATGATTTGGTGAAGCGAACCGATTTGGAAGAGGAAACCGTTAAGGAAGTCGTTCGCATCCTCAAGGAAGAGTTTGAAGATTAAACTATATATTAGCAGCGAATTTTAGGGCAAGTAAAACAATTTATGGCAGGAAACCCAACAATACGACTTAACAAAGTTCTCAGGGAATTGAACATTTCACTTGATCGGGCAGTGGATTACCTTTCGTCAAAAGGACATGACGTGGAGGCACGTCCCACAACCAAGATCACGGACGAAGTGTATCAAGTACTGTTGGATGAATTCCAGACGGACAAGAGCAAGAAGGTAGCTTCCAAAGAGGTTGGCGAAGAAAAACGCAAAGAGAAAGAAGCTATCCGAATCCAAATGGAACAGGAGCAG
>JAUICT010000547.1 GCA_030429325.1 Bacteroidia bacterium | reverse complement strand
ATGGTAGAAGGCCATACCGACAATGTACCTTACAGAAGCGGTGTTCTATTGGATAACTGGGATTTGAGTGCCAAAAGAGCAACTTCTGTTGTACGAATCCTTCAAAATGATTTCGGTGTAGACCCAGCCAGGATGACTGCTGCAGGACGTAGCTACCATATTCCTTTGGTAAGCAATGACACTTCTGCCAACAGAGCCAAAAACAGAAGAACCCGTATCGTGGTACTTCCAAAAATTGATCAGTTCTACAGCATGATCGAAGAAGGCATGAAAGATCCTGCCATTGGCGGAAGCGGAAAATAAAATCTTAGTAATTATACTAAATGGAAAGCGGCTCAATTGAGCCGCTTTTTTTATGCTAAAAAATATCCGTATCTCCTTTCCCTTCCCTTATTATTTCCGGAACACCTGTTGAAAGATCTATGACCGTGGAAGCCATGTTGTCTCCATAGCCACCATCTATCACAACATCCACCAAATTTTGCCACTTCTCATAAATAAGTTCGGGGTCTGTGGTGTACTCCAAAATATCATCCTCATCATAAATGGACGTGGAAACTATGGGATTCCCCAATTCTGTGACCAAAGCCCTTGCAATATTGTTGTCCGGCACCCGTATCCCTACGGTTTTCTTTTTTTTGAAATCCTTGGGAAGGTTATTGTTCCCGGGGAGGATAAAAGTATAGGGGCCCGGCAACGTACGTTTTAATATTTTGAAGGTTGAAGAATCAATCTGCCTAACATAGTCCGATAGATTGCTTAAATCCGCACAAACAAAGGACCAATTGGCCTTTTCCAATTTTATCCCTTTAATCCGTGCGATACGCTGGAGGGCTTTGGAATTCGTAATATCACACCCTAATCCATATACTGTATCGGTAGGATAAATAACCAGCCCACCCTTCCGCAAAACATTGCCAATTTTCTCAACCTGTCTTGGGTTGGGGTTTTCCTCATAAAGTTTGATAAACTCTGCCATACATGCCTAGAAATGGCTCCAATGCCAATCTCTACGCAAGGTAACAAAGTTTACTTTGAAAACATACTCTCCTTAAAAAGGTCACTTTAGTTAAAAATATGATAAGACACTCAACCCATGACCTCTTTTTGCATCCATCCAACCAAAACGCCTATTCATCAAATGGATTAGGGCATTAGTAAATTAAGGGCCCTTCCATCAAGTTTAAACTGTGATGTTTGCATAATAAGTGAAACAGAATCTTTATTGCTATGAAATTCAACCATATACTACTATCTGCCATTCTAATTGCCTCTTTTGTGCTGTTGAATTGCACCAACAAGCAAAATGACCTAAAAAAATTCCATACCGGGAAAGCGTTGATTTACTCCTTGGATAGTTTATTCACCAATCTTTCAAATATCGCCAAGAAAGCTAAAGGTTCATCTGAAGCCGTGGTTCATATCAATGAAGAAATACGAAGAACCATAGAAAGCATTGATACTCCCCAATTATTGGAAGAATTGGCGGTTGAGTTCAAATCCAAAGAACATGATTTTACATTTATAGTATCCAAGGATAAAAACGTGGGGGTGTTCTCTTGGGATACTCGGATGGGATTATCGGAACAAAGTATTAAAAACATAGCACTGTACAAATCAGGAGACCGATTACTACCCACCTCTTTGTACGGAAAACCAATGGTTTATGACAAGGTCTACCAAGTTGAGCCTATATCCAGAAATACCATCTACACACTTCACGGTCACAGCGAAACCATGGGACAACCCAATTATAGGTTGCATGCGTACACCCTAAAAAGTGGCCATTTGGAAGAAACTCCGGTTTTTCCGTTGAACACCACGTTTATCTCATCGGAAAAATCTTTTGCCGATAGTGATATTCAATCAATGGATTTTGAGGTCTCAAAAAATGGTTCCCGTATTTTA
>JAUICT010000546.1 GCA_030429325.1 Bacteroidia bacterium | reverse complement strand
ACTTGAATTTAGGTCAGGGTATGCTTCAACAGCAATGTGGAGCTTCCCTAGCATTTGGTTCAACTGGCTTTCCAGGTTAAATCGTTCTTCGTTGGTAAGATTTTGATTCATGATTTTTTCTCGCAGTTTGGTGATTTCGGAGAGGGTTTCACGCTCATGGACCATATAGCCCTTTACTGTTTTTACCAGTTGGGGAATCAAGTCCGTCCGTTTTTTCAACATAACATCTATACTGCTAAAAGCTTCATGGACCTTGTTCTTTTTGGCAATTAAATTGTTGAACAAGAAAATGATTAGAGAAAGAAATGCAATGAAAAGAATAATGGCATAGATCATGGCTTAGTGATTGAATTGAAAATTAATAATGAAAATGTGTTCGGTCAGGGCGATAGAGGTTGTTGCCCATGATCAAAACGATGAGGTTGAAGTGTGAAATAAAAATGTCATGGATTGTCCTTGAATTTGGACAAGATGTTGATGACATTGTTATTTTTGAGGTTAGAAAAGCTCTAGAGGTAATCGAGCCTTAAAATCAAAAGTAGCAATTCTTGAAAAACAGCCAAGGAATACCAATGGAAATTCGACATATTACGGTCCCAACATACTTTGGCTCAAATTTTGACGTTATGGTAAAAGTTAGTCGAGAACAGCGTAGAACACTATGAATCGAAAAAACCTCCTCCTTATTCCCATGGTATTGGGAACTTTTTTTGTGCTTTCGGCACAGGAAACCAAAGTATATACCCACGAAAACAAAGCATACCAAGACGCTCTGGCCTTGTACAATAACCAACAGTACCAAGCGGCACAGACCATCTTTGAAGAGGTGAAAGCCAGCACCAAGGACCAAGAGACCGAGGCCAACAGCGCGTATTACGCTGCCAATGCCGCCATCCGTTTGAACCAGCGCGGAGCCGATAAAATGATGGAGGATTTTGTGGAGCGCTATCCCACCTCCACCAAACGGAATTCCGCATTTTTGGATGTGGCCGATTACTATTTTGAGACCGGGAAATATCCTTACGCCCTAAAATGGTACAAGAAAGTGGATGAATCCGCCATGGCGTATTCGGATAGGGAACGGTTCAACTTTAATAACGGATATGCCCTTTACGCTTCCAAAAGACCACAAGAGGCCGAACGCTATTTGAACAAGGTGAGCACTTCCCAAAAATATGGGTCGCAGGCCAAATACTATTTAGGCTACATCGCCTACGAGCAAGATGACTATGATCAGGCCACCGCGCGCTTCGACCAAATCACCGACCAAGATGTACTAAACGAAAAATTATCGTATTACCAAGCGGACTTGAATTTTAAACTGGGCAAGTTCGAGGAGGCCATTGCCATGGCCAAAAAGCAATTGCCCAAATCCAATAGGCAGGAAGTTTCGGAACTCAACAAGATCATAGGGGAAAGCTATTTTAACCTAAAACAGTATGCCGAAGCCATTCCCTATTTGGAAGAATATAAAGGCAAGCGGGGAAAATGGAGCAACACGGATTACTATCTGTTGGGTTACAGTCATTACAAGCAAGGGGACTATGAAAATGCCATTCAACAGTTCAATAAGATTATAGGGGGCAACAACAACGTGTCGCAGAACGCTTATTATCACTTAGCGGAATGCTACCTGAAGCTGGACAAAAAATCGGAGGCCCTCAATGCCTTTCGGAATGCTTCCCAGATGGACTTCAGTCCGGAAATCCAAAAAGATGCTTTTCTCAACTACGCACGACTCAGTTATGAAGTTGGAAATGCCTACGAACCCGTTCCACAAGTATTGACCATGTATCTTGAAAAATATCCTAAGGACGCCCATCAGCTGGAAATCCAAGAACTTTTGGTCGATTCCTATATTACCTCCAAAAATTTTGAAGGAGCGATGCAACTGCTGGAAGAGAATAAAA
>JAUICT010000052.1 GCA_030429325.1 Bacteroidia bacterium | reverse complement strand
GTTCCCAATGAAGTGACCAAAGGATTGGACAACATTCTGGAAGGGTTTAAACAATGGGGCGAAAGCATTCAGGAAACCCACGGAGGTTCCGTTGGTGACCCCGTTGTAGTGGGCAACCACTTTGTGGTTCCCATGACCAGTGATGTTACTTTTAAGGATGGCAATCGTATGAACATGGAAGAAATCTGCCTCTACCAAGTGGAGAATGGAAAAATCACTAAGGCCAGTTTTCATTATGATACTTCAATGATGGGATAGCCATCTCGTGATTTTAATTATATAAAGGCGCGCTCTTGTGGCGCTTTTTTTGCAGAATGCATTACTAAAATGAGTTGAATGCTTAGTTTTGCAGCAAAATTGATTTTATGAGCGATTCCCACACATTGCAGATTACCGCAGTGGAGCCATTGACCCCAAACTCCGTAGCCCTTACTTTTAAAGTTCCAGAAAATCTGAAGGACATCTATACTTTCGAAGCTGGGCAATATATTACCATAAAACACCAGCTCAATGGGCAGGAATTGCGCAGGGCTTATTCCATTTCCTCAGCGCCTTCTTCAGGAGAATTGACTGTGGGGATCAAAAAAATGCCGGAAGGTACGTTTTCCGTTTATGCCAACGAATCCCTAAAGGTTGGGGATGTATTGGAAGTGATGCCGCCAGAGGGACGATTTATTTTTGAAAGTGGCCCCAGAGCCAAAAAAGTGGCCGCCTTTGCCGCTGGAAGTGGGATAACCCCCATCATGAGCATTGCCCAAACCGTTCTGGAAAGCCATCCAGAGAACATTTTTGTACTGGTCTTCGGAAATCAGTCCCCGGAAGAGACCATGTACTTTCAGAAAATACAAGAGCTGAAACAAAAATATACCAATAGGTTTTTTGTTCAATATATCTACAGTCGTTCCAGGGAAGATGATGCCCTGTTTGGTCGAATAGAGACCTCTACGGTAAACTTTGTAGTAAAAAATAAGTTTAAGGGCACCACTTTTGATGCCTTTTATCTGTGTGGGCCAGAAGATATGATCCATGCCGTTTCGGATACTTTAAAGAATAATGGTGTTGATGGGAATCTTATCCATTTTGAATTATTCACCAGTGCGGACACTGAGGATACTATGGCCGAAAACTTGGAGGGAATGACCCAAGTAGAGGTGATTTTGGACGATGAGACCTTTTCGTTTACCATGGATAAAAAGAAATTGGTACTCGATGCCGTCCTGAACGAAGATATTGATGCGCCGTATTCATGCCAAGGAGGAGTGTGCAGCAGTTGTATTGCCCGCATCAAGGAAGGGAAAGCTGAGATGGTGAAAAACCAGATTCTTACCGACGGCGAAGTGGCCGAAGGCTTGATTTTGACCTGTCAGGCCCATCCTTTGACCCCCAAACTTATTGTGGATTATGATGATGTGTAATGCATTTATTACGCCGATAGCATTTTTTCAATAGCGCGGCTACCATGTTCGTACCCGATGGCATAGGCGTTTTCAATCCCTTTTTTGTCCAAAACCCCAATTTTGTCCAACTCTTTGGGTTCTATTGAAATATGGCACTCGGCTAATTTTGCCCTGTTCGAAGCATAAATCATTAAACTGGTGACTCTTCCGGCCAACTGAAGGGAATTTTTTAGCTCGTTTTTATGTACTTCGGCAGCAATAGAAACATTACTGCCAATAATGTAGGAGGCATGCTCATCTACATACTCCTTTGGGAAATTGTTCATAATACCTCCATCTGCATAGAGTATTCCATCAATTTCAACCGGACTAAAAACTGGGGTCAGCGCCGCAGAGGCTAGTAAAGGCTTGATCAATTCCCCTTGGTTGAACATTCGCTCCTCTCCCTTCAATAAGTCTGTGGCCACCACATAAAGTGGTTTGCCAAGACTCTCAAAGGTGTCCTCCGGAAAATAGCCCTCAAAGATTTTAAAATAGCGTTCGGTGTCTATAAACCCTGGTTTGTTGATCGCAAAAAAGCTATATTGAAACAGTGGTGTCTCCCTAAAAAAGTTCAACATACTCTCCACCGAGTTCCCATTGGCATACAACGCTCCCACCAATGCCCCAACACTTGAACCTGCCACAAGATCTGCCTCCACTCCGCGTTCTCGCATGGCTTTGATCAATCCAATGTGTGCCATACCACGGACCCCCCCTCCAGAGAGTACCAAACCAATTGATTTTGTATTGTTTATGCTCATATTTTTCATGTTTATTGGGTAAATCGAAAAAGAAAAAGAGTCTTTTTTACCGACTGAAGGGTCTGTTCTGATTTTAAAATACTCCTTTTTTAACCGCTTGTCGTGTCATTTTCGAATTTAATCCCAAAAAATGTAACCCCCTGATTTTCAAAACCGACTAGTGGGTCGGTATGTTAAATTTCAATATTATGCTGCAAAAATGTAATCAAAAATAGTATCTCCCGACCAAATTCAATGCTAAGTTTATTGTAAGTTTAGGCTAAATATTTTATTGGTTTTGCCCATTTCCGTCATCCAAAATACAGCCATTCTAATTTTCGCCAATTCGGCGGAAAAGGATGGTGGCATTAAAAATTTTGGTGGGGATATTTCTCTTTTGAACAACTTAACGGTGCATACCCTTGAAATTGTAAGTGCATCAGGATTGCCATACTATCATTTTACGGAAAAAGAACAGAATGGGAGTACTTTTGGCGAACGGTTCTCAGCTGCTATACAATCTGTTTTTGATCAAGGCCATACCCATATTATTGCCATTGGCAATGACAGTCCGCAACTAAAAAAGCAACACCTGATCAAGACTCAACGATTACTTGAGGCCGGGAAGCTTGTTGTAGGCCCAAGTATAGATGGTGGATTTTATCTGATAGGATTAAGCCATTCACAATTCAACATAGCACAATTTAAGGCTCTTCCATGGCAATTGCCCTCTTTGCTCAACGAAACGCATTCTTATTTTACTTGTAAGGGTGAAAACGTAGTTTTATTAGATCCTTTAATGGATGTAGATTCATCCGCAGATGTCAAACGCCTTTCCAACTTCACCAAGTCGTTGTCCAAAAAATGGTTGGCTCTTTTTTCTTTGATTTTCAACAAAAGGGAGCGAATCGAGACAATGAAAAACGAAGTCTTCAAGATTAATTTTCAGGATATCCAATACAATAAAGGCTCTCCCCTTTTTGCTTTTCCAACATTTGTTCTCCAGAGATAAGTACTTGGAAAACCCATTCATTTTTTTGATGCATTAATCCCAATCAATCTGGGATATTCACATTTTTAAACCACTGAAAAGCAAAAAACATGGCAAATTCATATTACGACCCAGCAGACCTACGCAAATTTGGCAACATTACGGAATGGAGTGAAGAACTTGGAAACAAATTCTTTGACTACTACGGGAAAGTTTTTGAGGAGGGCGCTCTCTCCGCTCGCGAAAAATCCTTAATTGCTCTGGCTGTGGCCCATGTGGTCAAATGCCCCTATTGTATTGACGCCTATACCAAAGATGGTCTGCAACGGGGCATCACCAAGGAAGAGATGATGGAGGCCGTGCATGCTGGGGCTGCCATAGAAAGTGGTGCCACCCTGGTCCACGGGGTCCAGATGATGAACAAGTACAACAAATTATCCATGTAAACCTATAACCATGGCGGAAAGCATTATGCCACAGCTTAAAAACAGATCAATGTGGGGTATATGTGCAACCAAGTCTGTGAGCACTGCCATGTGGATGCAGGACCGGACCGCAAGGAGATTATGACCCGGGAGACGATGGAACAGTGTTTGGAGGTCATCCGCAATACCGGTGCCCATACTTTGGACCTTACCGGTGGTGCTCCAGAAATGAACCCTAATTTCAGGTGGTTTGTAGAAGAGGCCTCCAAAGCGGGCATTCAGGATTTTATTGTACGCTCCAATCTGACCATCATTCGGGCCAATAAAAAGTATCATGACCTCCCGGAGTTTTTCAAAAAACACAATGTGCATGTGGTGTCTTCCATGCCGCACTATACCCGGGGCAAAACGGACAAGCAACGTGGGGATGGGGTTTTTGACAAATCCATTGAGGCGCTGCAACAACTCAATGCCGTGGGCTATGGCATGCCGGACAGTGATTTGCGTTTGGATTTGGTCTACAACCCTTCAGGAGCATTTTTGCCCAGCGACCAAGCGGCCATGGAACGCGATTTTAAAAAGGCGTTGAAGGAGGATTTCAACATTGAGTTCCACAACCTTTTTGCGATTACCAATTTGCCCATTTCCCGGTTTTTGGATTACCTCATCGCTTCTGACAATTATGAGGATTACATGTATTCTTTGGTGGAGGCCTATAACCCCGCCGCTGTGGAAAATGTAATGTGCACCAACACCATTTCGGTGAGTTGGGACGGTTGGCTCTACGATTGCGACTTTAACCAGATGCTGGGCCTAAAGGTGGCCAGCAAGGTAAAACACATCAAAGATTATAACGAGGAAGTTTTGAACGACCGCAACATTGTGATCTCGCAACATTGCTATGGCTGTACGGCCGGGGCGGGAAGCAGTTGCCAAGGGACGGTGGCTTGATTTTCGTGCTTTGCTTCTTTTAAGTTTTACATTTTTCAGTAATACGGTTTAGTTATTATGGGAACCGCCGTATTGTTCTCTATCTTATAATATTCATAACCATCATAGGTGGTATAGGGAGGGTACGGTAAGCACTTGATGTAGACTTCATGGTTCTGGAGGTCCCTGTATGCATGGACAGACTGAAACTTAGGGGGCAAAATGGGTTTTTTATTTCCGTCGGAGATTCCCAGTCCGTAAAAATCATCTGTCCGGTCCACTCCGCCACCAAAGCCTATGGCCCAAATATGTTTGGAATACTTATATTTTTTGATGAGATAAAATGTCCCCCCATGCTGTTGGTTCAATATGGATAGATTCTCACTGTTTTTTATATGGTCTGTCCCGATTAAGGCTAGTCTCGGGTAAGGGTTGCCAAAAAAGTAATACATATATCCCCCAATAAAAAGTATGGCCACCACTAGTGTTATCATTGTTGGTCTGTATCGTTTTATCATTTCATTTGAAGTCCGTTTCTTGTCCCTTGGTTTCAAAAACTACAAAATGGTGAATATTTATAAACCCATTATGTGGAACTTGATCAATACCCCTTAGTAATTGACCGATACATTCCATTGATTGACAAATGACTCATGTCTTCTCATACCAAGTCTTCTTTTTCATCCCCAAAAACTATCCTCTAAACCGACCCACTAGTCTGGTTTCTTTTTTTAGCATCCGGTTTTTCATCGATTTTTGAACACTTCACCGATTTTTCATACAGCTACATCTTTATTTCTTTGGCAGGGGTGCATTCCAAGGAATCTTTGTAACCGACCAAACAGTCTAAACCCAAATCTTATGCAAATGACCCTCAAACGTAGAGAGACCATGCACCGCCTGTGTGGCAAAGGCCTTGAAATCTTTAATGAAAAAGGCTATTACAACACTAGTTTGGATGATATCCTCAATGAACTATCCCTTTCCAAAGGTGCCTTTTATCATCATTTTAAATCCAAGGAAGACTATTTCATCAATATTGTGCAGAACCTTATTGTCCAAAAAGTATATGCCTTGTTGGTAGAGCCCTTGAACACCTGCGAAAATCCTTTGCCCGCCATTCTGGAAAGTTTGGAAAATGCCTTGGAGCCCGGAAAAAAAAATGAAATGGCCTATGGTTTTATGCTGAATGATTTTTTGACGGAGTTCAATAAGCGCAACGAAGAAATAAGCAATCACTTAAAAAGCATCCTGAGTGTGTGGGAAGTAAACTTGGTATCTGTCCTGAAAAGAGGAAAAGTAGATGGCCATATTGCCCGCCATGTAGATTGTGAAGGTGCGGCTACTTATATCATTGCCTCCTTCTTGGGCATGCGTTCCTTGATGATGGATTCAACCAACGGACAGCTAAAATATCAATACATACAGCAGTTGAAGCAGTATTTTAATGCCATAGCAGCACAACGGGTTGCCGCTTAAGGCTTTAGAATACTCAAAAGTACATCCACCACTTGCTGGGGCTTTATGCTTTCCATAACCGTTTCGTAGCCTTTTGGCACTTTGTTCCCATAAACCGAAGTAGGTATCAGGGGATATTTTTCCCGGTCAGCCAAAAGTGCATTTTCCATGGGTTGGTTGAAGGGGTAAAATCCGGCAAAGGGATGGGTAACCCCCCAAAGTGTAACAACAGGGATGCCATAATTGGCTGCTAAGTGGGCATTCCCGCTGTCCATGGACAACATGACATCTAGATTGGAAATAAGTTCCAATTCTTCCGACAGGTTTAACTTTCCGGCCATGCTATATACATTGGAGTATGGTTTGGCCAAGTGCTGTATCTTTTCCACTTCTGAGACTCCCCCACCAAAAAGCAGAATTTTATACTCATTGGTTTTGTTGAGTAAGTCAACCACTTTCTTGGTTAAATGTAGCGGATACATTTTTCCTTCGTGGGCGGCAAATGGGGCTATCCCTACCCATTTCTTGGTGTCTTGTTCCACTACCTCCAGAACCTTTTTGGAAAGCGGCAAACGTTTCAAAGGTTTAACCGTTGGCATTTCAACAGGATAACCCAGCTGTTCAAAAACATCCCGATAACGTTGATGTGTTGTTTTTAGGGGTTCAAAAGCTTTGTTTTTAACGCGAGTGAGTGCTTTCTTATCTGCCCGCCCCTTGTTGATCTGTGCAAAGGGAATCTTTTCCAGGGCGAAATACTTTTTCAGTACCCTGCTTCGGAGTACGTTGTGCAAATCGGCCACTGCATCAAACTTAAAAGGTTTCAGTTCTTGGTAGAGTCGCCACAGGCCTATAAGGCCTTTATGTCGTTTTTTAACATCAGCTTCATACACTTGCACACGCTCCAGTCCTGAAAAAATTGGTATAAACGATTTTTTGGTAAGTATGGTAAGCTCTACCTCGGGATATTTTCTAATTACAGCACTGAGTATGGGCACCGTCATTGCTACATCGCCCATGGCAGATAAGCGGATGACGAGTATGTGGGCCGGTTTACCCTTTTTGTCCACGGAGCACCGGATTGAGTTCTTCATCGTTGTACATTTTCATCTGTTTGTAGACTTTCATGTACTTGTTTCCTGCCTCAATGTCATTCAATAATTGATCTATGGCGGTAGAAAGGTCTTTTCTTTGCTCCAAGAGTACGGCGAGTTTTTCACTACATTTTTTGGTATGCTCTTCGGAAGCGTCAGTTCGGTTGGCCTCCTCTTGCATATGATAAATCTTGAGAGCCAAAATAGAAAGCCGGTCTAGGGCCCATGCAGGACTTTCCGTATTGATCGTGGCATTTTCCTTAACTTGTACCGATTGGTATTTGTTTAAAAAATAACTGTCAATGTACTCCACCAAATCAGTTCGGTCCTGATTGCTCGCATCTATCTTACGCTTAAGGTCCAGAGCGGCCACCGGGTCAATATCTGGATCTCTGATAATATCTTCATAATGCCATTGAACCGTGTCTATCCAGTTTTTCCGATAGAGCAAATGCTCCACTTTATCCTTTGGGTAAGGATTGATGAACTCTTGATAAACATCATCCTTGATGTGGTACGTATCTATACTTTCCTGAAAAATGGTAAAGGCAAAATCACTGAACATGGTCCATCTGGGTTTTGCGCAAAGATATTGCTTTATTACCAATTAAGCTGAAAAGCAAAAAGCATCAGTGAAGCCGCTATACAAAGTACAAAAGCCATTTCCTTTAGCTTGGGTTTCTTGATCATCTCCATATAATTGGCCAAGAAAATAGATGCTGGAAAAAAAGTGAACAATAAGGGAAAAAATTCTCCTGGTGCAAAAAACCCAATCAGTAATCCAAGTGCGAGGGTCAAAAAAACGATCCTTAGACTCAATAGTTTGCCCCCTCCTACTTTTCTCATTCTAAGAAATACAATGAACATGACCAAAAGAATCAATATGATGTACAGGAACACTTTTAGGTTGATTCCCTTTTGTAATGAGACCTTGGTCAAGGGTTCAATTGAAAACCGATAATGTTCCTCCAAAAAAGCCATGGACCCCGATATTCTAAGTGCTGTAAACACTAGTATGAATACCGTTGCCAGAGCCAAAAAAGGAACCAGCCAATTTTTAAATGCCTTTCGGTCATATAGGTTGATGACCAAAAACACCAATGGTAAAAATGCCAAGGCCCAATCATAAAACAAACTTGCAATACCGATTAAAAGGGATGCGTCAAAAATTTTATGCTTTACATTTTTTATGGATTTTATGGCCAAAAGCCTCCAAATGGCCAAAAGCAGAAAAAAATTGGCGAAAATGATACTCCTGTCGGCAAAAGTCTCCGCAAACCCTATCAAAAGCAGCACAAAAAACAATATGGCGTAGGAGTTAAAATCCGTGATTTTTTCGGAGCGGACAACCTGATTGATTGTAAAAACCATTAGCAGTAACGTGGCAAAAGTCAGTAAATTAAGGAAGATGCTCTTACCTATTTCGCTTACACCCAAGCCTAAAAACCTATCGGCAAAATAAAAAAAGAACAAAAAGATGGACAGGACAATATAGTTTATGGGTTTTGTTTTACCGAAAAAGCTTGAAATCATCCTATCTTTTGCTACTTTTGCAAAGTAAATATAACCAAGATGAGCAAGTTTTTTTACGGTATAGAAGACTTATTTGTAAACCACCTTTTTGCCCCATACGATTTTTTCCGGTTTATGCAGAGCTGGTGGGGTGCCAACACCATTAACTGGATTTTCTCCATTATTGGTTTTATCGCCATGGTGTATTGGATGAAGCAGTTGAAAATCTTCAACGACAATAATGAGGAAGACAAGAGCATAAGCTCTCACTCTTACTTATAGATCAAACCCTAGGTCTTTTCTGTAGTACATCCCATCAAAATGGAGTTTTTCTATATTTTGATAGGATTGTTGTAACGCTTCCCTAAAGTTCTTCCCAAAGGAAGTGATAGCGATTACACGCCCCCCATTGGTAACCACTTTTCCATTGGACATTTTTGTTCCTGCATGGAATACAATGGAGTCTACAACATCTTCAGTTCCTGTGATTTCCTTGCCCTTTTCATAAGCTTCTGGATACCCTCCTGAAACAGTCATAACGGTTGTTGCTGTTCTTTCATCAATCTGTAAATCTATTTGATCCAGCGTTCCATTGGCCATGGCCTGCAACACTTCTACCAAATCACTTTTAAGACGAGGTATAACGACTTCGGTTTCTGGATCACCCATCCTCACATTATACTCGATGACCTTGGGCTCGTTGCCCACCTTGATCAACCCGATAAAGATGAATCCAACGTAAGGTAAATTGTCCTTTTTAAGCCCCTCTACGGTTGGTTTTACAATTTGACGCTCTATCTTCTCCATAAACACGGAATCTGCAAATGGAACAGGCGATATGGCCCCCATG
>JAUICT010000051.1 GCA_030429325.1 Bacteroidia bacterium | reverse complement strand
ATTCTGTTTCATAGCCGAGATTTGAAACACTCATGACCATGATAAGAAAGACAGGGGGAACTGACAGTCTATCATAGAAGCGGGTTGTATTATTTCAATCTGACCGATTTTACCAAGAACAGGATGTATTAAAACGCATCCTGTTTTTTTTTATATCATATTGAAATACAGATTCTTAAATCCTATTTAGTTTTTTCATGATCATTGATTTTTAGCAAATCCAGTCCATTTGCAGGAATGCATTTGAACGAAAAACACTACAAAAAATTCTATGGCAGTGAAAAAAAACCTAATTTAATTTTTGAAATAATACAAACCCAAATCTATTAGTCATGAAAAAAAACTACAACTCTCGGAAAAAAGGAATACCTAAACCCACTTTCAAGCTCAGTTTTTAGGTAACCTACAACCTTTTCTAAACTACATTTTGATCTGATCCAATTTGGATCTACCTGCCCTATCTGTTTGATTGGAACAATGGCAACACCATCCGCATGCATTTGCTTGTCAATGCAATGCCTCTGTCATATGTGTTCCATTTACCTACTCATTCAACTGGCGGAACAGGTATTTTTTGCCCAAATTTTACCAAAAAAGGGATTTAATACTATAACAGAATCAGATGACCCCCAAATCTATGCGTCATGAAAACTCACCCTTTACAAATTGCGATCATCGACAATGATGAAAGCCTAAAACCTATGTACAAACTGTATTTTGAAGATACGGTTGAATATGAGCTGCACGGCATTTACAAATCAGTTCACGAGCTCTTGTCCAATTTTGGAAGAAAAACTCCGGATATTATTCTATCTGAAGTGGTCTTGGCCGGCATATCCGGTATTGATGGCTTGGAGTATTTCCTAAAAAAGAATGAAGACCTGAAAATTTTGATGATGAGTCAAAAAAGTGACTTTAAGATGATCAAGGAATCTTTCAAAAAAGGAGCAAGTGGCTACCTTACCAAACCGCTGACTAAAAATCGGCTTTTTGCTGCGGTTGAAGCACTACACCTGCATGGTGTGGCTTTGGAACATGAGATTGCCAAAAAAATCATCCATTCTTTCCAGACCAAATCTTTCGATTCGTTCTCCAGAAAGGAAAACCAAATTGCAGAACTCCTTACCCAAGGATTCACCTACAAGATGATTGCGGACAAGCTCTGCGTTACCCCCAGTGCAGTCAATTTTCATATTCAGAACATTTACGTTAAGCTCAATGTCAACTCAAAATCAGAAGCACTTGAAAAGCTTCGGGAAATGGAAATGCGCCAATTGAACGCAGCATAAAACCCAAATCAAACAAACAAAAACCCTGACCAGAGTCAGGGTTTTTTCGTTGTCTATAGTGTTCGAGTGTTACTTCACTTCCTCAAAGTCAACATCCTCTACATTATCACCTTCCTTGGTGTTTCCACCAGCGGTGCTATCAGCTCCTGCAGATGGATCAGCACCATTGGCCTGGGCCGCTTCGGCTTGAGCCTTGTACATCTCCTCGGAAGCCACTTTCCAAGCCTCGTTGATTTTCTCCAAAGCAGGCTCAATAACGGTAACATCCTTGGTTTCATAGGCTTTCTTCAACTCTTCCAAAGCATCTTCGATGGGCTTTTTCTTGTCATCGGACAATTTATCTCCGAATTCCTTCAACTGCTTTTCAGTCTGGAAGATCATCCCATCGGCCTCGTTCAGCTTATCTGCTTTTTCCTTGGCCTGTTTGTCCGCTTCAGCATTGGCCTCAGCTTCGGCCTTCATTTTTTGAATTTCCTCCTCGGTCAATCCAGAAGAAGCCTCAATTCTGATGTCTTGCGACTTGCCAGTAGCCTTGTCGGTAGCAGAAACCTTAATGATACCGTTGGCATCAATATCAAAGGTTACTTCAATCTGAGGCGTACCTCTTGGTGCCGGTGGAATACCGTCTAAGTGGAACCTACCAATGGTTTTGTTATCCGCGGCCATAGGACGCTCCCCTTGCAACACGTGGATTTCAACCGAAGGTTGATTATCCGCAGCTGTGGAGAATACCTGTGACTTTTTGGTAGGAATGGTCGTGTTCGCCTCAATCAACTTGGTGAACACACTTCCCATGGTCTCGATACCTAAAGAAAGTGGGGTAACATCCAAAAGAAGTACATCCTTCACGTCTCCTGTCAATACACCTCCTTGGATCGCAGCACCTACGGCCACTACCTCATCTGGGTTCACCCCTTTGGATGGTTTCTTGCCGAAGAATTTCTCAACAGCCTCCTGTACCGCAGGGATACGGGTGGAGCCACCTACCAATATAATTTCATCAATATCACTTTTTGAAAGACCTGCAGATTTCAATGCAGTCTCACAAGGCGCAATTGTTCTTTTTACCAAATCATCGATCAACTGCTCAAACTTGGCTCTGGACAACGTTCTTACCAAGTGCTTGGGTCCGGATGCCGTAGCCGTTACGTAAGGCAGGTTGATTTCAGTCTGCGCAGAAGAAGACAATTCTATCTTGGCCTTCTCGGCAGCTTCACGCAAACGCTGAAGCGCCATGGCATCCTTACGAAGATCCATGTCCTCATCCTTCATAAACTCCTCTGCCAACCAATCAATGATTTTTTGGTCAACATCATCACCTCCCAAGTGGGTATCACCATCTGTGGCCAATACTTCAAAAACGCCGTCACCCAATTCCAAGATGGACACGTCGTGTGTACCTCCACCAAAATCGAAAACCACGATTTTCTGATCGGTGTCTTTCTTGTCCAAACCGTAAGCCAATGAAGCGGCTGTTGGTTCATTGATGATTCGCTCCACAGTTAGACCGGCAATTTCACCGGCTTCCTTGGTGGCTTGTCTCTGGGAATCGTTAAAATAGGCAGGAACCGTAATTACCGCACGGGTTACATCCTGACCCAAATAATCTTCAGCGGTCTTCTTCATTTTCTGAAGAATCATGGCCGAAAGCTCCTGAGGAGTATATAAACGGCCGTCAATATCCACACGCGGGGTATCGTTATCCCCTTTGGTTACTTTATACGGCACCCTGTCCGCTTCCCTTTTGGATTCAGAGAACTTGTTCCCCATGAATCGTTTAATGGAATAAATTGTTTTGTTAGGGTTAGTGACCGCCTGTCTTTTGGCAGGGTCTCCCACCTTGATCTCTCCACCTTCCACAAATGCAATCACGGAAGGGGTGGTACGTTTACCTTCGGCATTTGGAATTACCACTGGCTCGTTACCTTCCATTACAGAGACGCAGGAGTTGGTCGTACCCAAGTCTATACCTATAATTTTGCTCATTGTATCTAAAGTTATTCTGTTTAAAATTCTTTTTGTCTCGTTCTTGAAGTGTCAATGATCATGCCATGCCCTAGAATATGACAAGGTGTCAGACCGTGTCTGACCATATTCCGTAAATTCCCCTGTTAAGCTACCTTTCGAAGCCAAAATATCCTCCAAACTTATTTCCTTCATTATCCAACCTACTTGTTATATTTGAAACATTAAATCGGATCTATGGAATGTATCAGTGTGTTTGATATGCTCAAGATTGGCGTGGGGCCTTCCAGTTCCCACACCCTTGGGCCTTGGAGGGCAGCCGAACGTTGGATTGGCGAACTCAAAGAACAGAACATTTTTGATGATATTGAACAGGTTTCCGTGTCTCTCTTTGGATCCCTTTCACTAACAGGCAAGGGCCATGCTACTGACATTGCCGTTGTCATGGGATTATTGGGCACAGACCCGGAAACTGTCCCTATTGATAGTATAGATTTGGCCATTGAAAATGTAAAAAGCAACAGCACACTCCAATTGGGAGGAACCCACTCCATAAAATTCGATTTTAAAAACGATATTGTCTTTAAAAAGGAATTCTTGCCCTTTCATTCCAACGCCATTCAATTTGAAGCCCACTTAACAACTGGTAAACAGGTAACCGAGACCTATTATTCCATTGGTGGGGGTTTTGTGGTCAAGGAGGAACTGATTCACTCCAAAGAAAACAAAGAAATGTTCAAGACCTTTCCCCATCCTGTAAAAACAGGGCAAGAGTTACTGCAACACTGTCAGGAACATCAAAAATCCATCTCGGAAATCGTTTGGGAAAATGAACTTTCATTGCGCTCTTCCGATGAAATAGATACAGGTTTACAACGTATTTGGGACACCATGTTGGAATGCATGTATACTGGTTGCCATACTGAAGGGAAATTACCCGGTGGACTAAATGTAAAGAGGCGTGCCTTTGAAATACATCAAAAATTAAAAGGCAACACTCCCTACACCACCCCTCAAGAGTGGTTGGAGAGTATTCGCGACACGGAGGTCAAATTCCGACAGATCATTAAATGGGTCAGTTGTTTTGCGCTCAGTGTGAATGAAGTCAATGCTTCCTTAGGCAGGGTCGTTACCGCACCAACCAATGGCAGCGCGGGGGTTATTCCAGCAGTCTTGATGTACTATATGGTCATTGAAAACCACGATGCCGATTTTGATGATGTGCGACAGTTTTTATTGGTGGCCAGCGAAGTGGGGAGCATTTTTAAAAAAGGAGCCACCATCTCAGCCGCCATGGGCGGGTGCCAAGCAGAAATTGGGGTATCCTCGGCCATGGCCGCGGCTGGGCTTACCGAACTTATGGGCGGCTCCCCTGAACAAGTCCTGATTGCCGCGGAAATTGCCATGGAACATCATTTGGGATTAACCTGTGACCCTATCGGTGGATTGGTTCAGGTTCCCTGCATTGAACGAAATGCCATGGGGGCGATTAAAGCCATCAATGCAGCAGAATTGGCCCTTGACACCGACCCAAAAGAAGCTAAGGTCCCATTGGACAAGGTGGTCAATACCATGTGGGAAACTGCCAAGGACATGAACGCAAAGTATAAGGAAACCTCAGAAGGTGGTCTTGCCGTGGGTGTTTTCCTTAGCGACTGTTAAAACTGTTAGATTAGATTGGGTCAAAGCCATCCAATCACTTCTTTTTTCTTTCTTTAGAGGCTAATTTTCATTACTTTAGCACTTATTGACACAACAATCGGTTCCCTTTTCAATAGGAGTCCAATTGATTATATTCCCCCAATGGCGTAGTAAATTCTGAGCGCCACAGACCTAACACACAACAACACTATCATGAAAACAAAACTAAGTTTGGCCATTTTGGCACTTGCGGCGCTAATGGTTATTCACCTTGCTACCGATGAATCCCAATCCATCGTGAACAAGGATAGGCAAAAAGCCTCATTCAGCTTTATTAAATGTACTCCTACCACTTACCTATTGGATGTAGTGGATTCAACCCAACAAATCGCCCCTCTTTTTGAAAACTTGGGTGATTTGAGTTACCCCATCACCACTAAAAGCGAAAAAGCACAAACCTTTTTTAATCAAGGTTTGCGGCTTACCTATGCATTTAACCATGCAGAGGCACACCGATCTTTTATGGAAGCATCCCGATTAGACCCTACTTCGGCCATGACGTTTTGGGGTCAAGCCTATGCCTTGGGACCAAACATCAACGACCCATTGCCTCCAGAAGACCGAAAAATAAAAACCAACGAAGCCATGGCAAAGGCCAAAAGCCTTAGCTCCTCGGCCACCCCAAAAGAGCAGGCGCTAATCCAAGCACTTACGGCAAGATATAGTGAAGACCTTACCAAAGATGTCGCGGAATTGAACATGGCCTATATGAACGAAATGGCAAAGGTGTTGAAAAAATACCCCGAAGATGCAGAGGTGCAAGTACTTTATGCTGCTTCTGTGATGAATACAGTTCCTTGGAACTATTGGGACCAAGATGGGAATCCATCACCCAACATTCCTGAGGCCAAGGCTGCTTTGGAAAAGGCGATGGAAATCAATCCCAACAACCCTGGGGCGCACCATTATTATATTCACATGGTGGAATTACCAAAGCCTGATTTGGGCGTGGCCAGTGCGGATAAATTAGGTAAACTTATGCCAGCTGCCGGACATATTGTACACATGCCCTCGCATATCTACATTCGCGTTGGACGTTATTTAGACGCCGTAAAAGCAAATCAAGCTGCCATTTTAGCGGATGAGGATTACATTTCCCAGTGCTATTCGCAAGGATTGTATCCTTTAGGATATTATCCGCACAACATCCATTTTTTATGGTCCGCAGCCAGCCTTTTGGGTGATAGTGATATTGCCATCGACGCCGCAAAGAAAACGGCTGAAAAAGTTCCCGTGGGCGAATTTATTACCATGCCATTTCTCCAAGACTTTGCCTCCACTCCCATGCTGGCCTATACGCGTTTTGGTAAATGGAATGAAATCTTGACCATACCGGCTCCCAATCCTGACATAAAGCACCTAAACCTCATCAGACACTATGCCCGGGGAATGGCATTTGTGCGAAAAGGGAACAAAAAAGAAGCGCAGGAAGAACTGGATGCCCTAGAGGCCTTAAAAAATGACCCTGATATGGAAACCCTTGTGGCGACACCACATAATCCGTCTGTCAATGCCGCAAACATAGCCTATGAAGTGGTTGCAGGGGAACTGGCCGCCTTGAACGGCGACATCAACAGTGCGATTGAACACCTGACCAAAGCCGTTGAATTTGAAGACGGGCTTACCTACACGGAACCCGCTGCTTGGCACATTCCCACAAGACAAAACTTGGGCGCAGTCTTGATGAATGCCAAAAAATACCAAGAGGCTGAAAAGGTCTATCGGGAAGATTTAAGCGTGCTCAGGCAGAATGGCTGGTCGTTGATGGGACTACACAACAGCTTGAAGGCCCAAGGCAAAATGGAAGACGCACAGGCCATAAAAGATGAGTTTGACAAGGCTTGGAAACATTCGGACATTTCCATTGAAAGTTCAATCTTATAAATGGGAAAACCTTCATCTCCAAAACAAAACGGCTCTAAAATACCAAGTATGCTCACCGCTCTTGGTATTTTGGCAGTTGTTTATTTCATTTTCAAAAAAAACTCGGAATTGCCCGTTCTGGGACCAAAAGATTTCAATGCGGAGCTGGTTGACGTCAGTTTTCAAAATAATACAGCACCTCATAGGGTTGCCAATTTTGAATTGATCAATCAGAATGGAGAAATCATTACCCAAGAAGATTATGCCGACAAGATTTACGTTACCGACTTCTTTTTTACTAGATGCCCTAGTATTTGTCCCATAATGACAAACCACATGGAACAGCTTCAGGAGGTTTTTCGGGATACCCCGGATGTAATGTTTTTATCCATTTCCGTAACCCCTGAAATGGACAGTGTCCCCATTTTAAAGGAATATGCCCTCAGAAATGGGATCTTGGATTCAAAATGGAACATCACTACGGGGAACAAAGCGCTTATTTACAACCTGGCCCGTAAAAGTTATTTTGCGGCTGTGGATTATGGGGACGGTGGCTTACAAGACTTTATCCACACTCCAAACTTTGTGCTTGTTGACAAAAAAAAACAAATCCGTGGGGTATATGATGGAACCAACAATGACGAAATCCATAAGCTGATTGACGCCATAAAAACCTTGACCGAGTAATCTTATCAATGCTTACTCTTCCATACAGCCAGCCTTGCCCCTGGTATCTATCAAGTAGATGATTTTCCAATCCCCATCAAAATTTACCAGTTGAAAGGAATTTATGCCACAATGGCTGAAAGTATCATTCAGCCAAAATTCATAGCCTACCCATGCATTGGCCATGGTACGATCTACCTGAATGGAAAATGAGGTTAGTTTTTCCTCGAACTTGATACTATCGGGGATACTGCAAATGGAGGTGAGGAAATTTGAAAACTCCTCGTTACGGAATCGGGTCTTGCCCTCTTGGTCCCTACCCGTGGTCTGGAGTACCACCTGATTGGCCGAAACACTTTTTATGATGGTGGAGTCCTGCTTATGAAATCCATCAAAAAAAGTTTCTATCACCTCTTTTATTTGTTGTTCGGAATCAACATCCGATGGGTTTGGGCCTTGGGCCGAAACTGTAAAACATAACGCAGACAGAAATACGAAACTTAGAAAAGTTCTCATGATATGTAGTTTTTTGATTGAAGCCCAATTTAAACAAATCTGCTTACATTTATCCTGTAAAAGAGAACCAGATGTCAGTTGCCAAAAAAGAATACAAGAGAGTTACGGTGAAATCCCTCATCGAAATGAAGCAAAACGGTGAGAAAATTTCCATGCTCACCTCCTACGATTACTCCATGGCCAAAATCGTTGATGCCGCCAATGTGGATGTCATCTTGGTGGGAGACTCCGCCAGCAATGTCATAGCGGGCCATGAGACCACCTTGCCCATTACCTTGGACCAAATGATCTACCATGCCAGTTCCGTAGTCCGTGCCGCAAAAAGGGCACTTGTAGTGGTGGACATCCCGTTTGGCAGCTATCAGAGTGATTCAAAGGAAGCCTTGCGTTCCGCCATCCGCATCATGAAAGAAAGTGGGGCCCACGCCATAAAAGTGGAAGGCGGTGCCGAAATCAAAGACTCGGTAAGCCGTATTCTACAAGCAGGCATTCCTGTAATGGGGCATTTGGGGCTTACCCCTCAATCCATTTATAAATTTGGCACCTATACCGTTCGAGCCAAAGAAGAGGAAGAAGCGGAAAAATTGAAGCAGGATGCCAAAATGCTGGAAGAATTGGGCTGTTTTGGTATCGTTTTAGAAAAAATTCCCGCAAAACTGGCCAAAGAAGTGGCCGAAAGTGTTTCTATCCCGATCATAGGCATTGGTGCTGGAAACGGAGTTGATGGACAAGTTTTAGTGGTACACGACCTACTGGGCATGACCCATGAATTCCACCCTCGTTTCCTCAGAAGGTACATGAACCTTTATGACGAAATGAGCAAAGCCATTTCTCAGTATGTAGATGATGTAAAAAGCAGGGACTTTCCTAATGAGGAGGAATCCTATTGATTGATTTGGACGGTCGGATTCTTGGAATATTGGATTATCCGATTTTAATTGGAATACGTATTTTTGAAATCAACCTCCAATTAAAAACAAATCAACATACATGCATCGATTTAAAGATTTGGAAATATGGAGATTGAGTAGAAATTTTTGTTCAGACATATACGAAATAACCTCTTCATTTCCCGAAACCGAAAAGTTTGGTATCACGAATCAATTGAGAAGAGCTTCAGTTTCAGTTCCATCAAACATTGCGGAAGGTAGTTCAAGAAAATCCAAAAGAGATTTTTCTAGATTTCTGGAGATAGCCATTGGTTCGCTATATGAAATTGAAACTCAGCTAATAATCTCCAAGGACTTAAAATTCATTCGAGAAAATGAATTACAAAAGCTTTTGAACAATCTGGAATCCATCATCAAAATGACTTCTAAATTCAAATCCACCCTTAAGTGAGTTCCAACAATCCAAAAGACCAACAATCCAATACATCCAACTCCTCCAACCTTCAAGTACTGTATGAGGACAACCACCTCATTGTCATCAATAAAAGACCAGGAGACATT
>JAUICT010000545.1 GCA_030429325.1 Bacteroidia bacterium | reverse complement strand
TCAGTAACTCCAGAAACATGGTCTTTAATGAGAACGGAATTGCCCTGAATGACTGGGATACCCTCTTGTCCCAAGGCGAAAAAGCGGACAAGCAGGCATTTTTTGACCGCGTAAAATTGCTGAATTTCCGCAATAGTGTTTTTGTGGACAATACGGCCAACGAAGAAGTATCAAAAAGTTACCCAGATTATTTACGGAATAGTATTTCCGTGGTTACCTGCAATAAAATTGCATGTTCTTCGGATTATGCCTACTACAAAGAATTAAAACAACTGGCCAAAAAGTACAACGCTCCCTTTCTGTTTGAAACCAATGTTGGGGCCGGACTTCCCATCATCGACACCCTAAAACATTTAATTGCATCGGGCGATAAAGTGAAGAAAATCCAAGCGGTACTTTCGGGCAGTCTTAATTTTGTGTTCAACACCTTCAATGACGCCGTTACTTTCCACGATGTGGTAAAAGAGGCCCAAGAACAGGGGTACACCGAGCCAGACCCTACCATAGATCTGAGCGGTATAGATGTTATGCGGAAGATTTTGATTCTGGCCAGGGAAAGTGGACATGAATTAAATATTGAGGACATTGAAAACGAAGCCTTTTTACCCAAAGAAAGTTTGGAGACCAACTCCAATGAAGCCTTTTTTGAATCCTTGAAGAAATATGAAGCTGACTTTCAAAAAATGTATAAGGAGGCCGCAGGTGCAAACAGCAAGCTCAAATATGTAGCCCAATTTGAGGAGGGCAAGGCCAAAGTTGGACTTCAAAAGATACCAAAAGGACACGATTTTTATAATTTGGAGGGGAGCGACAACATTGTATTGTTCTTCACGGAGCGATACCCCAACCAACCCTTGATCATAAAAGGTGCCGGAGCGGGAGCAGATGTTACTGCTTCAGGTATCTTTGCGGATATCATTAGAATTGGAAACTATTGATCATGGAAGAAATCAAAGTTTTTTGCCCGGCCACTATTGCCAATGTTTCGTGCGGATTTGACGTCCTCGGTCTAGCCTTGGATTCCGTTGGGGATGAAATGGTGGTTCGTAAAACTGAAGAAAAGGGCATCAGGATTACCAAAATCACAGGACAAGATTTGCCCTTGGAAACCGATAAAAATGTTTCTGGCGTAGCAGGTCTTGCCCTCTTGGAAAAGAGTGGTTACAATGGTGGTTTTGAGATCGAAATAGACAAGCGCATAAAGCCCGGTAGCGGTATTGGCAGCAGTGCTGCCAGTTCCGCAGGGGCAGTTTGGGCCATGAACGAATTGTTGGGAAGGCCCTTTTCCAAACTCGAACTGGTACAATTTGCCATGCAAGGCGAAAAATTGGCCAGTGATGTAGCCCATGCAGATAATGTGGCGCCCGCTATTTATGGTGGCTTCACCTTGGTTCGCAGCTATGAGCCTTTGGATATTGTTGCCATTCCCACTCCAGACGAACTTTTCGCCACGGTGATCCATCCACAAATAGAAATAAAGACATCGGATTCCAGGAAAATTTTAAAAACAACCCTTTCCCTTGAAAAAGGCATAAAGCAATGGGGAAACCTAGGCGGACTTATTGCTGGCCTCTTCCAAAGCGATTATGATTTGATCGGACGCTCCCTTCAGGATCATATTGTGGAGCCTATTCGCTCCATATTGATTCCAGCCTTTGACGACATCAAAACCAACGCCATGGCCGCTGGGGCATTGGGCGGTGGAATTTCCGGTTCCGGCCCATCCATCTTTGCGTTGAGCAAGGGAGAAAAAGTAGCTCAAAATGTCGCTAAATCCATGGAAGCGACCTATAAGACCATTGGGGTTCCTTTTGACATCCATATATCGAAAGTGAACGTCCAAGGCGTTAAAAAATTAGCATAGAACATGAAGTTTTACAGTTTAAACGATTCCAATATACAAGCCACTTTTAAGGAAGCTGTG
>JAUICT010000544.1 GCA_030429325.1 Bacteroidia bacterium | reverse complement strand
TACCTTGGCATAATCACTGGGTTGTTGGTGATGGTCGATCATAATGAAATCGGCTTGTTTCTCTTTTAGCACGGATTCCATTTGTCCCGTGCGGGAAAAATCGTTGAAATCCAGTGTAAAAATAACGGAGGCTTCATCCAATAATTTTTGGGCCTCTCCATTGTCCCATTCAAAATTTACAACAGATTCGTTTCCTGGCATCCACTTTAAGAATTTAGGATAATCGTTGGGTGCAATTACATGGACGGTCTGCCCTATGGATTTTAAAAATCCCCATAAGCCCAAGCATGCTCCCATGGCATCTCCATCGGGGTTTTTGTGGGGGATGATAACAATTTTTTGGGGCTGCGAAAGAATAGACTTAACCGCTGAGATGTCCTCTAAATTCATGCGGCCAAAGATACAATAATATAATATAGAGGTAACTGGATAAGCTCTATTTTTGTTCAAAACCAAATTGATTACATGAAGTATACCCTTCTCGTATTTAGTGCTACCATTTTCTTTTTTGGTTGCAAAAGAAATCCCAATAAAGCGGATGCCATATTTGTGGTCGCTTTTGGTTCTTGTAACATGCCCCAGGAGCCCAACCCATTTTGGGATGATATTCTGAACGAAAACCCCAATGTTTGGATTTGGGGTGGTGACATTGTTTATGCCGATACGGACAATATGGAGAGACTCAGGGCTATATATGCCATGCAAGACAGTGTACAGGGTTATGCCCAACTGAAGTCAAAGGTCCCTATTATTGGTACATGGGATGATCACGATTTCGGAGTGAACGATGGTGGGGAGGAGTTTATGGTGAAAAGTGAAAGCCAACAAGTGTTTCTGGATTTTATGGGTGTGCCCAAGAATAGCCCTAGAAGGAGTAGGAAGGGTGTGTATGCTGTTCACAACTACGAAACAGCAAAGGGCAAAGTGAAAGTTCTGGTGCTGGATACCCGCTATTTCCGAAGTGCCTTGGTGAAGGATACCGTTTCCAAAAAACGATACAGTCCCAATTTGGACACGGAGGCCACCGTCTTGGGAGCCGAGCAGTGGAAATGGTTGGAGGATGAGTTGAGGCATTCCGATGCCGATTTTAATCTGATTTTGTCCAGCATCCAGTTTTTGTCAGGAGAACATGGATTCGAGACTTGGGGGAATTTTCCGAAGGAGGTAGAAAAGCTGGAAAAGCTCATCGTGGATTCCAAGGCAAAGGGCGTTATGATTTTGTCCGGGGACCGACATATTTCCGAGTTTTCCCGAAAAAGCGTTTCGGGCTTGCTGTATCCTTTGATGGATTTTACCAGTAGCGGACTCACACACTCCTATTCCAGTTTTTCTGGGGAGCCCAATTCGTTCCGGGTGGGAGAAGTGGTCTCAAGAACCAGCTATGGTACCATAGCCATCAACCTTGAAACCAAAGAGGTACATTTTAAGATCATGGGAGAGGAGGGTACTGTGCTTCAGGAACTAAAACAAGCCTATTAAGCCTTGTCCGTTGGTTGAAAAACCGTAAGTTTGCGCAAAATTTTAAAAAATGACTGGAAATAGAACATTTACCATGATTAAGCCAGATGCGGTTGAAAACGGCCATATTGGTGCGATTTTGGAAAAAATAACGGCTGCTGGATTTAAGATTGTGGCCATGAAATACACCCAATTGAGCCGAAGGGATGCCCAAGAGTTCTACGCTATCCACAAGGAGCGTCCATTTTTTGGGGAGTTGGTGGAATTTATGACTAGAGGCCCCATTGTCGCTGCCATCTTGGAAAAGGATAATGCGGTGGATGATTTCCGTGCATTGATCGGTGCTACCAATCCGGCCGAAGCCGCCGAAGGTACTATCCGAAAATTGTATGCAACCAGTATTGGGGAAAATGCCGTACACGGTTCCGATAGCGATGAAAACGCCGCTATTGAAGGATCTTTTCACTTT
>JAUICT010000543.1 GCA_030429325.1 Bacteroidia bacterium | reverse complement strand
AAAGCTGTCCCAAGTATTCATGAATTTGGTGGGCAATGCCCTAAAATTCACCAAAAATGGCAAGGTAGAAGTCATAGCCAAACTGTTGCAGAAAGAAGAAGATCAAGTAAAGCTCTATTTTGAGGTAAGGGACAATGGTATAGGAATTTCCGAAGAACAACAGAAAAACATTTTTGACAGTTTTGAGCAAGGTTCCATACAGATCAACCGGGAATATGGAGGCACTGGCCTAGGATTGACCATTGTAAAAAGTTTGCTTGGCCTGTTTGGAAGTACCATCCATCTGGAAAGCGAACTTGATCATGGTAGTTCATTCTTTTTTGAAATGGACTTTAAGTGTGATGCGAAAGCCTTGGATGATGTTGCCTTCGAACTTGACCCAGAAGAATTCAACTTTAAAGGTCTGCATATCTTGATTGTTGAGGATAACAAAATCAATCAGGTCATCACCAAAAAGATGCTCACCAAAAAAGAGATTACCTGCGATATTGCCAATAATGGAAACGAAGCCATTGATCATGCCAAGGCCAATAGGTATGATGCCATTTTAATGGATATTCACATGCCTGGTATCAGCGGTGAGGAAGCCACTCGCCAAATTCGGAAGTTTGATCAAGAAACCCCTATTATTGCCCTGACAGCCATTTCATTGGATGATAGCTTGGATAGTTTCTATCAGGCAGGTTGTAACGATGTGGTCACAAAACCCTTTAAACCTGAGGTCTTCTATCAAAAAATTGGAGAAAACATCTTCAAGAACAAAATGGAAGGTTTGGTCTAGAGCAATCCCTTGATGTTCTTTTGAAGTATAGCGTGGTCATCAGCCGCAAAACTGTGGGCAACTTCCAAATAGTATAAATTTTCCAATCGACCTTCTAACCGAACATAGTCTTTTTCTGTGGTCAGAATCACTTCGTAATCTTTGAACGTTGCAATTTCTTCACTCGTAAAATCATGATGGTCACCAAATTCAAAATGTTCAAATACCAACTCTCGGGATTGTAAATACTTCATCAAAGGTTCTGGAAAAGCAATTCCAGTCACCAAAGCTATTTTTCTTCCCTTTATTTCATCAAACCCATGATTATCTGTCTGACCTTGTTTCAGTTGGTTGCCATACGCCAACGAGGAAAACAATACATGCTGATGAGACTTGGGCTTCAATTTTTGCAAGATTGTTTTTCGCTCCGCTTTGGTCAATGTTTCAGGGCATTTGGTAACAATAATTATATCTGCTCGCCTATACTCCCCCTTACTGTCCCGAAGGTTTCCCGTAGGCAGATACCAATCATCCACAAATAGATTACCGTAAGCCGTAAGCAAAATGGAATACTTAGGTTTTACACGCCTATGCTGAAATGCATCATCCAACAGCACCACTTCGGGCTGTACCTGTACCTCCAGTTGGGTCAGGCCGTTTCTTCTGTCCGCATCAACAGCAACAGAAATCTCAGGAAACTTTTGATGGATTTGAAAGGGTTCATCACCCAAATCCGTAACCAAACTGTTTTGATCGGCCAATACAAATCCTTTGGATTTTCGCTTATATCCCCTACTCAAAACCGCCACCTTATGCCCCTCCAAAGTCCGAATCAAATATTCAACCATAGGAGTTTTTCCGGTTCCGCCCACACTCAGATTGCCCACACAAATAGTTGGTGTTTGAAATGATTTTGACCTGAATGCACCTACATCGTACAGCAAATTACGTACATGCACCACCAGGGCATAGAGCAAGGAAAAAGGAAACGCTATTTTGCGCAGCAATTGCACCATGGGACGAAAATATAATATTTTATCTTTAGCCTACTTAAGAAATGTGAAATGACCGTACAGGATATCTCAAAAATACTGGAAGAACTTGCTCCATTACCTCATGCTGAGGATTTTGACAACGTAGGATTATTGGTGGGGAATCCCAACATGGA
>JAUICT010000542.1 GCA_030429325.1 Bacteroidia bacterium | reverse complement strand
AGGCCCAATCTGTTTTATGAGGTCCGACCCAAAACACAGAATGTAGATGCGGATATTATTCGATTTGTAAAGCAGAATCAGGGAAAATCGGGAATCATTTATTGTTTGAGCCGAAAACGGGTAGAGGAGTTGGCCCAAGTGCTCCAAGTGAATGGAATCAGTGCCGTGCCCTATCATGCCGGTTTTGATGCCAAGACACGTTCCAAATATCAGGATATGTTCCTAATGGAAGAAGTAGATGTGGTAGTGGCCACCATTGCATTCGGGATGGGAATAGATAAGCCCGATGTCCGCTTTGTCATCCACCACGATATCCCAAAGAGTATAGAAAGTTATTACCAGGAAACCGGTAGGGCTGGTAGGGACGGTGGTGAAGGACATTGTTTGGCCTTTTATGCCTACAAGGATGTGGAAAAACTGGAAAAGTTTATGTCTGGCAAGCCCGTGGCCGAACAGGAAATAGGCAATGCCCTATTGCAAGAAATTGTAGCGTATGCCGAAACATCCATGTCACGTAGAAAATTTATCCTGCATTATTTCGGGGAAGAATTTGATGAAACCAATGGAGAAGGGGCCGATATGGATGATAATGCCAGAAACCCCAAACCCAAGGAAGAAGCCAAGGACGAAGTGGTGAAACTCTTGAAGGTCGTTAAGGACACCAATGAAAAATTTAAGACCAAGGAAATCGTAAAGATATTGGTGGGTAAGGTCAATGCCATGATTTCATCACATAAGACCGATGAAAAACCATTCTTTGGCATTGGCTCCGATAAGGATAAAATGTATTGGATGGCCCTTATTAGGCAGGTTTTGGTGGCAGGATTGTTGAAAAAAGAAATTGAGCGCTATGGAATCCTACATCTTACCCAAGCTGGAGAGGAATTCCTAAGGCGACCAGAATCTTTCATGATGACCAAAGACCATGTGTATACGGAAACCGCCAATGATGCCGTGGTCACTGCTGCAAAATCTGGCGGCGGTAGTGCCGATGACAATCTGTTAAAACTGCTCCGAGACCTTCGTAGGGGTGAGGCAAAAAAGATTGGAGTACCTCCTTTTGTTGTGTTTCAGGATCCTTCGTTGGAAGATATGGCCTTAAAATATCCTATTTCAATGGAGGAGATGCTCAATATCCAAGGAGTAGGGGAAGGTAAGGCCAAAAAATATGGAAAACCATTTGTATCACTGATTGCCAAGTACGTTGAGGAGAACGATGTGATTAGGCCCGAGGATTTAGTGGTGAAGAGTACGGGGGCCAATTCAGGGTTAAAGCTATATGTGATTCAAAGTGTGGACCGTAAGTTGCCGTTGGATGATATAGCTTCGGCCAAGGGATTGCAAATTCCCGAACTTATCAAGGAAATGGAGCAGATTGTCTTTAGTGGGACCAAATTGGATTTAGGGTATTGGATAGATGAAATCTTGGATGAGGATCAGCAGGAAGAAATCCATGAGTACTTTTTGGAAGCAGATACGGACTCCATCTCCCAGGCCATAGAAGAGTTTGATGGGGATTATGAGGATGAGGAACTCAGACTCTACCGACTCAAGTTTATCAGTGAAGTGGCCAACTAAGGGGCCAAAAGTTCAAAAGGATATAATTTCAGGTTTCTAAGTACCATAAATAGCAGTACAACAGCCAAGAGTACCAATGGCGCGTATCTATAACCGAGAAGGCTCTTCCCTTTAAGAACCCCAACTTTTATAAGTAAGTGTTGCAGGATCACAAATAGTGCAGGCAACAAGAGGACGTTGTGTCCTATAGCGTCGCCAATACGCAAATGCAGAAGATCATGAATGGCTCTTTGGCTGCCACATCCAGAACAATATATGCCCAAATATTGGTGTATGGGGCACTTGGGGAATAGCAAACCATTTTCAGGATTGAATGAAAAATAAAGGAGTATTGCCACTACGGACAATACTC
>JAUICT010000541.1 GCA_030429325.1 Bacteroidia bacterium | reverse complement strand
GGGTGGTACTGATGAAAAAATTCACCCATGAAGGGTTTATTTTCTACACCAATTACCAAAGCGAAAAAGGAAGGGCCATAGCAAGTAACCCCTCCGTTTGTTTGTCCTTTTTTTGGCCCAATATGGAACGTCAGGTCATAATAAAGGGCACAGCCGAAAAAATCGCGGAAAATCTTTCCGATGGGTATTTTGAGTCCAGACCTTTGGGAAGCCAATTGGGAGCGGTGGTTTCCAATCAAAGTGAGGTCATTGGATCACGTGAAGCTTTGGAAAAGGATTTGGAAGCCTTGGAAAAAGAATATGAGGGGAAGGAAATCCCAAGACCTTCTTACTGGGGAGGTTATTTGGTTCGGCCCATTTCCTTGGAATTTTGGCAAGGCAGACCCAATAGGCTGCACGACAGGATAAGATATACCCTCCAAGAAGATTATAACTGGAAAATAGAACGTTTGGCACCCTAATTCAATCGAATATGAAACAACTGATATTGATGCGACATGGAAAGTCCTCTTGGGACTATGAGGTGTCCGATAAGGATAGGCCACTACTTCAAAGGGGTATCAACGATGCCCATCTGGTATCGAACACTTTTAAGACCAAGGCGCCAAAAATAGATTTTGCATATTCCAGCCCAGCGAACAGAGCGCTTCACACCAGCATGATCTGTTTACGAAACCTGAACTTTGATCTAAACCAATTTCGGGTAGATAAGGCACTCTATGACTTTTCCGGGGACAATGTGCAACGTTTTGTGGAGAAACTGGACAATACCATCCAAGTAGTGGCGCTCTTTGGCCATAATTATGCGTTCACTTCGCTTGCAAATACATGGGGAGATCAGTATATTGAAAACGTTCCCACCGCCGGACTGGTTCATATCATATTTAATACAGAGGACTGGTCCAAAATTTCAAAGGGAAAAACAGAGCAAGCCATCTTTCCAAAACACTTAAAATAAATAATGGTCAAAACAAAGAATGAATATATAAATAGGGAAATCAGCTGGTTGCATTTTAATGCGCGGGTACTTCAGGAAAGTGCCGACAAGAAAGTGCCCTTGATTGACCGACTTCGGTTTTTGGGAATTTTCAGCAACAATCTGGATGAATTCTTTAAAGTTAGATATGCAACGGTAAAACGCATTGTGGATGCGGGAAAAACTGGGAAAAGTGTCTTAGGTGGAGAAAGAGCAAAAGATCTTTTGGAAGAGATTACCAAAATAGTGATTGCCCAACAGGCCCGTAGCCTTGAAATTTTCAGGACAATTGAGAAGGAACTCGAATCTGAAAACATTTTCATCATCAATGAAAAGGAAGTCAACGAGAACCAATCCGAATTTATACGGGATTATTTCTTCCACAAGGTCAACCAAGAGTTGATGACCATTATCCTGAACGATCTTACAGAGTTCCCCATTCTGAAAGATACAGCGGCCTATTTGGCGGTAAAGATCGTTATGAAAAATGGTTCTGGAAATGGTAAACATAACCGATACGCCCTAATTGAGATACCAAAAGGAATAGACCGCTTTGTGGTGCTGCCCAAGGAAGGCGATAAGGATTATATCATCATTTTGGACGATTTGATACGGTTCTGCTTGGATAGTGTCTTTACCATGTTCGAATTTGAATCCATTTCGGCCCATATGATTAAGATAACCCGGGACGCCGAACTGGATATAGACAACGACCTGAGCAAGAGTTTTATAGAGAAAATATCCTCCAGCGTTGAGCATAGAAAAATAAGTGACCCGGTTCGTTTTGTCTACGATAAAAATATAGACAAGGATACACTGCAGTTCCTCAAGGAAAAGATGGATATCATGGGAACGGATAGTGTCATTCCTGGAGGACGTTATCATAATAGACGCGATTACATGGGCTTTCCAAGTTTGGGGAGACATGACCTTATGTACGAAAAGATCAATCCCT
>JAUICT010000050.1 GCA_030429325.1 Bacteroidia bacterium | reverse complement strand
CTTTGGTCTTCGATCTATAGCAGATGAAAGGTATTCGTCCCCTTCCAAAACAATAAACTCATTGGTTTCGGTTAGGTGAACCATACGATCAAAACCATCTAATTGAGCTCCAACCATATAATCCACTTCGATATCGTGGTACTGGAGCACATGCAAAATCATGGAAGTAATCGTGGTCTTGCCATGACTCCCCCCTATCACAACCCGAGTCTTGTATTTTGACCTTTCGTATAAATACTCAGGATAGGAATAAATTTTCAATCCCAGTTCTTGGGCTTTAAGCAGCTCGGGATTGTCTTTTTTGGCATGCATTCCCAGAATAACAGCATCCAATTGACCATGGATTTTATCCGGAAACCATCCAAACTCTTCCGGTAATAAATCCTGAGCCTTCAACCTACTTTTGGAGGGTTCATAAATGATATCGTCACTTCCCGTGATGACATCCCCGGTTTCTTTCAACGCCAAGGCCAAATTGTGCATGGCACTACCTCCAATAGCTATAAAATGTATTTGCATCAAATCAATTTAACATTCAAAAATAGCCATTGATAAAGTCAATACAAACAATCAAGTCACCTTATTAATTTCTATCTTGAGGAAAAATTGAAAAGATGAACCTATCCAAAATCCAACCCAAGGAGATTATGCCTGGGTATCACGGAAAATTAGTGCACGGTAATACCATATCATGGGCCTTTTGGGATGTTGAAAAAGATGCCATCGTTCCAAAACACCACCATATGCACGAACAGATCATGCATGTAGTGGAAGGAGAATTTGAATTCACTCTTAATGGGGATACAAAGGTCTATTACCCTGGGGATGTGGTCGTAATCCCATCCAATATACCCCACAGTGGCAGAGCGCTCACCTATTGCAAATTAATGGATGTCTTTAGCCCGGTTCGGGAAGAATACAAATAAAATGAACATAACACTAAAAGGAAAAACCGCCCTTGTTGGTGGTAGCAGTAAAGGAATTGGCAAGGCCATTGCACTTCAGTTGGCTGCCAGTGGGGCAAGTGTAACCGTAATGGCCCGGAATGAAAATGACCTTAAAACTGTTGTTTCCCAAATGGATACAACACAAGGGCAAAAACACAGCTATTTGCTGGTGGATTTTTCAAATTTCACCTCTTTCAGTAAGATAATCTCCCAATTTTTCAAAGAAAATAAGGTAGATATCTTGGTCAATAACACCCAAGGGCCAGAAGGAGGTGGAGCTTTGGAAAAAAAAGTGGCCGATTACCAACAGGCCTTTGACCTACTCTTTAAATCTGTGGTCCTTACCACAGAATTGGCTTTACAACATATGCAGGAAAACCAATGGGGCAGAATCATCAATGTGGCTTCCATTTCAGTAAAGGAACCCCTTAATTACCTTGCCCTTTCCAATTCCATCAGGGCCGCTGTGGTGACATGGGCCAAAAGTTTGTCCGTGGATGTGGGAAAAGACAATATAACCGTGAACAATGTGCTCACCGGATATTTTGACACCGATAGGATTGCCTCATTGAACGCCAAAAAAGCCCAAAAAATGGGAGTTTCCCAAGAAGATGTTCGAGGAGAAATGGAAGCAAGGGTTCCCGCAGGGCGAATTGGCAACCCAGAAGAGTATGGCTTTTTAGTGACCTTTTTGGCATCGGACAATGCTGCCTATATCAACGGGACCAACATTCCTATTGATGGCGGTCTTTTAAAATCCCTATGAGAAAATTTTTATTTATAACAAAATATTTTTCGTGTTAAATTATCATATGCGTAATTTTTAGCTACTTTTATTGTTCAACCAATAAAAATCAAACCTATGAATTCAAAAGTTTTTTTGGTGGTCCGAATACTTTTAGGGCTTTTCATCTTAGTATTCGGGCTTAACAAGTTCCTCAACTTTATGCCGCCTCCAGGCGAAATGCCCGAAGCAGTAATGAACTATTTTGGTGCGGTTTCGTCAACCCATACCATTAAATTGGTGGCCATTGTTGAAATTTTGGCCGGCCTTGCCTTTATTCTTAACAAATATGGAGCACTTATGGCTGTGATATTGATGAGTGTATCTGTCAATGCCGTACTTTTCCATGCTACTTTGGCCCCTGCTGGTATAGGACCTGCATTGGGTCTTTTGATCTTGAATATTTTGGTGTTGGTAGGCTATAAGGATAGGTACAAAGACCTTCTACGGCCTTAACGTATAATTTGTCACATCGAGCGGAGTTGAGGCACATTGCCCAAAACCTGATTCCTAGGGCCCTCAGCTCCGCTTGAAATGGCATTTCCTACAACTTCCATAAAAATGGAATTTCTGCCCGCTTTTTCACTATAAACTCATACGGTCCTTAAAAACATAGGATTGCCTTCGGGAAACTTCCACCTCGTCTCCATTCTGCATAGTAAGCTTAAGTTTACCATTGAACCAGGGTACTACATTTTTAATGAAATTGGTATTCACTATTTGTTGACGATTAGCCCTAAAAAAAGAATCTTCGGGGAGCTTTTCCTCTACTTGGTTCAACGATTTGTACAACAACGGTTTTTTATCCTCAAAAAAAACGCGGGTATAATTCCCCACAATCTCAAAATGGGAAATATCCCCAATCTTCACCAACCAACATGAGTCGCCATCCTTGATGAAAATCTGACTGTTTCCGGTCAGTTTTTTTGAATTTCCCATTCCTTCATGAACCGACTCCAATTTTCCCCTTACTTTTTCCATGGCCATACCAAAGCGTTTTTCACTCACAGGTTTCAGCAAATAATCCAAGGCGTTGTACTCAAACGATTTTATGGCATATTCATCAAAAGCTGTAGTGAAAATGGTAATGGGGACTTCATCCAGCATCTCCAAAAGTTCAAAACCGTCCTTTTCGGGCATGTTGATGTCCAAAAACAAAAGGTCGGGTAAGGTACTTTGGATAAGATCAAACCCTGCATCAACATTTTCAGCTTCACCAAGGAGTTCCAAGTCATCATATTTTTTGATGAGCTCCTTCAACTCATTTCGGGCCAATCTGGAATCTTCAACAATAACCGCCCTTATTTTCATGCCAATGGTATTTTTATGGTGGCCACGACCTCGTTTGAAATTTCATTCAAATTAAAGGAAGCTCTATCGGCGTAAAGTAGGTTTAAACGCTGTTGAATATTTTTTAAACCCAATTGGGTAGAATCCTTAGCAATTTTTAGTTTGCCCGTATTCCTGACCTCTATTACCAGATGTTCTTTTTCTTTTTTGATATTCAACACTATGGCCCCTCCTTTTTTAAGGTTGGAAATACCGTGCTTGGTGGCATTCTCCACCAATAGTTGTATGATCATGGGCGGAATCTGCAAATCCAACGTGTCTTCATCCAAATTTTTAAAGAACTCCAAACGGTTTTCAAACTGGATTTTGGATAGGTCGATATAATTGTCCACCATCTCCAATTCTTCCCGTACAGAAATGGCATTGCTACTGTTCTGGGTAAGTGAGAAACGTAAAATTTCGGAAAGCTTGGTGAGCATCTCCCGCGATTTTTCCACATCCTCCAACATCAATCCCCTAATATTGTTGAGACTATTGAACATAAAATGAGGGTTTATCTGACCCTTCAAGGTGTTCAGTTGTGCTTGTTTTAGATGGGTGTTCAGTTCTAAACGCTCTATTCGGTCCCGATTAAGTTTAAGGAGCAACTTGATCACCAAATAGGTCACCGTCCACGCCCCAATAAGAAACAGGGAATTGAGCACCTGTATCCCAACATTGTCGTGATACTTGAACATTTGGAGCTCTGAAGGGGTCAATGCCGGGCCAAACTCAACATATACATATCCAAAAATAAAGTTCAGGACAGCAAACAACAAGGATGCGAATAGAAAGGAAACTAAAACCTTTATGAGCTCCTTAATCCCGAAGCCATCAAACCGTATAGCTCTTTTTAGGTACAGCCGTAACAAAAATGTTACCGCAACACCAAGCACTGTGCCCATAATCACCGAATAGATGAGCAGGGATATGCTGATCTGCTTTACCACAAAAACAGAGATTAGATTGATGAACCCCCAGCCCAGAATCTGTAGGATCCAAAAAGCGTACTCTTGTTTTTTATTGCTCAATTCCATGAATGCCATCAACGATAACCCAAATATACTTTAAGGAGTTTAACCCAATGGAATCCAATTTACTGATTTTGTGTCTGTTTTTTCCAGAAAGGCCTGCAACAGGTCCTGTTGGGAGAAAGAAAGGCCGTCAAAGCCAAATATATTCCCATGTAAAAGAATACAAAATACGTATCATATTCCCAACCATTGAATTTCCCATAAGCCCCTATCGAAGTACTTATTATTCCCATGATTAAAACGACTTTCTGCGTTGTACCCAATTTTCTCATTGTTTAGATTTAAAGGTTGCAAACTGTTTTTACAAGAAGATATCCACCAATAAGGTTATCATCAATCGTACAAGTGCTATCATTACTTTCGGTTTTGGAATTTTGTACAAGGCTAAAATACAGGGCTTTCCATTCAGGTGCACCTGAATTATGGGCAGTGGTAAAAAAGACACAGTGAACGGCAACCATAACTCCCATAAAGTTCCAACAAACAAAAAAAGGAGCTTTCTAAGCTCCTTTTTATCTGATTATCAGTTTTATAACTCAGTCTTTTAACGGCGGGGGAATTTCCTGTTGTCCCAAATGTTTGGCATAAAAGCCCATCATGGCTTTATAGAGTTCGATACGGTTCTCCTCTTTACCAAATCCGTGGCCTTCATCATATTTTACCATATAGGGTACGTCATAGCCCTTACCTCTTAGAGCACTCACAATTTGGTCCGATTCATCTATATTGACCCTTGGGTCGTTGGCTCCTTGTACCACGAACAAAGGTTTTTTTATTTTATCAATCTGATATACCGGGGAAACCTCTTCCATAATCTTCTTTTCCTCTGGAATGTCCTCATCATACCATATTTCCTTAATGATTTTTAAGTACGGTTTCCAATACGGAGGAATGGTCTTCATGAAAGTGAACAAATTGGACACCCCTACATAATCCACACCGCAGGCATACAGGTCAGGAGTCTTGGTCAAGCCCCTTAACACGGCATACCCTCCATGACTGCCTCCATAAATTGCAGCCTTGTTAGGATCTACCCAACCTTGGTCCACTACATATTGTAATCCATCCTCCACATCATCCATGGCTTTTCTTCCAATCTGTTTAAAGCCAGATTCCAAGAATTCCCTACCATACCCCCCGGAAATCCTAAAATTCACCTGTAATGTGGCATAGCCCCTACTGGCAAACAATTGCGCTTCCGGGTTAAAGCCCCAAGAATCCCGGATGCCTTGCGGTCCACCATGGGGGTTTACGATAACGGGCACCTTTTGGCCGGCCAAAGCTGCTTTGGGCAAGGTAATATACCCATGTAGGGTAATACCGTCCCTACTGGTAAAGGTTATGGGACGCATTTCGGCCATATCCTCCTTTTTCAACTGCGGCATGGTATTGTACAACTCGGTAAGCTCATCCTTAGCCACATTGTACGCATAGTACATGCCATACACCCGGTCACTGTCCACATAGAGCATGTACAGATTTTCATCTTCAGTGCTATCCAATATACTGTACTGCATTCCAGGAAGTTCACTCTTTACCTTGGCGTCCAATTTTTTAAAGACCTTACTTACCGGAACTACCACACTTTTTTCTCCTTCGTATGTAAAATAATCCACTTCATAGTTTCTGGTTCTGGACAGCCCCATGTTCTGCACATCGTAATGATCATTAAAAAAGACCTTCTTTATGGTTTTGTTCTCCTTAAGATCGAACAGCTGTACTTCCGCCTTATCATTGTCCAGATTGGAGACCACATAGGCATCATGCGGGTATTCCGTTGCATAGTTAAAGCTGGTGATGAAAAAGTTATCCTTCCAATTCAGCTGTTTCAAGACTTTGAAACCGCCATTGCCATCCTCATAATAGGTGTCCTGCTCCACTCCATCTCGAAGACGTGTAAATCCTTTCAGTTTCCCGCTTCTATCAAAATCGTACCCCAAGATAGGGTTGGCCGGGTCATCATTGGTATATAGTTGGGTCAATTCTCCTGTGACCACATTCAGCTTGAAGGGCTCAAAGACCTGGGCGTTGTTCTTGTTCATGGAAACAATGATATGCTCCTTATCATCACGCAATAACTCTGTGAAATCTGCCCGCACACCATCAAATGGAGTCAAGTCCTTCAAGTTGTCCCCGTCCAAATCCACTGCATAAATATGGTAGTTCTCATTGCCTCCCTGATCCATGGAAAAGTATAGCCTCGTATTGTTTAACCAGCCATAAACCCTTACAAGTTCTTCCTTTTCCTCAATAGCTTTTTTAACCTCGTTGGTCTCCAGGTTCTTCACATAAATATGACGTTTACCATTCTCATCGCTTTCCCTGTAGGACAAGTATTTTCCGTCCGGGGAAAACCGAAATGTGAACCCCTTGGGATTGCCAAAATAGTCTTCCACGGTGTACCGATAATCTCCCTGGTCCAATGCGGCCAAGGAAACCAATTCGTCATGGGAACTGGCCAAAGTGGTATCGCCAGGTTTTTCTTGGGCATGAAGGGCAATTCCCAAAAACATAAATAGGGAAACCCCAAAGGCCCATTTGATCCTTTGTGTTGTTTTCATACGTGTTGAATTAAGTGTTTCTTTTGAAAAAAATGATGTTATAACAAATTAGACTGTCCGTATCTGTCTTTGTTACAAAAAACAACAAAAAACTGATAATCAACCCGAAACATCCAATTCCAAGGTTGACTGTAATCTTGTCCTTACTTTGTTTCTGGGGGGAACTTTGACAATGTTTTTTTGACCAGGGCCTTCAATCTTTCTTCGCGAACGCTGGGGGAAGCGTTATCTCGATAGCCACTTTCAGTGGAGGCTTGCCAGAACAGCGCATCACGTTGTGCATCCACAAAATCAAACAGAATATGACGCTGTATTCCAGAATTTCCAATGGGCAATCCAACGGAAACTCCGCCACCCACATTTCTTCCCGTGCCACCAATGCCAACACCTACAGCGCTGTTGGACGGGCTACGAAATTCGCTGCTTTGAATGTTGATGAAAAAATCGGGCTCTTCGGCCAAACGATACCCTTTTATCTGTAAGGTGGAATCCAAAATCCGAATGAGACGCTTTTCGTCCAATTGGGTCAAGCCCGAATCCAAATCGGAAAAATAATTGTAAGTGGTATAACTGGAAAAGTCCGTTCCCTTATCGTAGTCATAATTGACCCGAATGGAGACGCAAGAGGCCAATAGGCTACACAATACAATAATCCATAGGTTTCGCATGGCAGATAAATCTGGATTAGCTTAAAATTAAGGATTATTTGGCTTGCGCGGGAGAACAGGCGCCTTTATTCGTTCAATAGCGCCCACAGCTTATCCTTAAGCTGCTGAATGCCCAATTGGCTTACCGATGAGATAAATAGATAGGTGACATCCTTAAAATCGGGCTCCATTTCCTGTCGCATTTCTTCAATAAGCTCCTCGTCCAACATATCACATTTGGAAATGGCCACGATACGCTGTTTGTCCAACAACTCCGGATTATACCGTCTCAACTCATCCAAAAGAATGGCATATTCCTGACTGATGTCCTTACTGTCGGCAGGAATTAGAAAAAGTAAGGTCGCATTCCGTTCAATATGACGCAGAAAATAATGGCCCAAACCTTTGCCTTCGGCCGCCCCTTCAATAATTCCGGGGATATCGGCCATGACAAAACTCTGGAAATCCCGATGCTCCACAATACCCAGATTGGGTTTTAAGGTGGTAAACTCGTAATTGGCAATTTTAGGCTTTGCCGAGGTCATCACGGATAGCAAGGTGGATTTCCCGGCATTGGGGAATCCCACAAGACCCACATCGGCCAAAACCTTAAGTTCCAAAGTTATCTGGGCCTCCTGCCCCGGGATTCCGGGCTGTGCATATCTTGGAGTCTGGTTGGTAGGGCTTTTAAAATGCCAATTTCCGCGACCACCCATTCCACCTTCCAAGACAATCTTCTCTTCCTGGTCCTCGGTAATCTCAAAAAGAACGGCATTGGTCTCGGTATCCCGTATCACGGTCCCGAGGGGAACTTCCAAATAGGTATCGGCACCATCGGCCCCGGTACTCCTATTCTTGCTGCCATGCTCCCCATGACCTGCCTTAAAATGTTTTTTGAACTTGTAATGGACCAAGGTCCACAGGTTTTTGTTCCCTTTCACGATCACGTGGCCTCCACGGCCACCATCACCACCATCCGGACCTCCCTTGGCAACATACTTTTCCCGATGTAAATGCGCAGAACCCTTGCCTCCGTTCCCGGAAGATACGTGCACTTTCACATAATCCACAAAATTGCCTTCGGTCATGTCAATGGTTTTTTAGTAGAAAGGGGAGGGTAAAATGTTACCTCGTCTTAGTCCAAAGCGTCTATCACCTTGCCCAAACGCTCGGTGATTTCCTCAATTTCCCCAATTCCATTTACGGAATGGAACTTACCCTGTTTCTCGTAATAGGCTTTTAACGGGGCTGTTTTTTCATTGTATTCATCAAAACGATTGCGGATTTTGCTCTCATCTTGATCATCGGAACGCCCACTGCTCTTACCGCGTTCCAACAAACGGGCAATCAACACCTCATCATCGGCTTCCAAAGCGATAGTGGCGTTCACCTTCATATCCTTGGATTCCAAAAAGTTGTCCAAAGCCTCTGCTTGTGCAGCGGTTCGAGGAAATCCGTCAAAAATAAAACCTGAAGCTTCTGGATGATTCTCCACTTCCGCCTTCAGCATATCAATGGTTACCTCATCAGGGACCAAATCGCCCTTATCAATATAGGATTTGGCCAATTTGCCCAACTCCGTTCCGTTTTTAATGTTGTATCGGAACACATCCCCTGTGGAAATGTGTTTCAAATTGTACTTCTCTTTCAAGAACCCGGCTTGGGTTCCTTTTCCTGCTCCTGGCTTTCCAAAAAGCACTAGGTTAATCATATCTGCTTGGTTTAATTGGTATACTTCCCTCAAATTTCTGCCCATTTCATTATAGTCCAGACCGTAACCCACAATAAAATTATCCGGGATTTCCAACCCTACATAATCAATGGCATACTCGCCATTGTAGATTTCGGACTTGTAAAAAAGGGCAGCAATTTTAAATTCCTTCACATTGGTCTGGGAAAACAGATGCACCAACTGCTTCAATGTTCTTCCCGTGTCGACCACATCTTCCAAAATAATGACGCTCTTTCCTTCCATGTCTTCCTGCACGTCCAACAAGGTTTCCACAATACCTGTGGAAGTCAATCCTTGGTAGGAGCTCAGTCGAACAAATGAAACTTGGCAAGGATGCTGATACGCCTTTAAAAAATCGGCCACAAACATAAAGGCTCCGTTGAGCACACCTACAAAAAGAGGGGTCTCATCCTTGTAGTCCTTGGCGATTTCCGCTGCCATTTTTTCTATGGCCGCA
>JAUICT010000540.1 GCA_030429325.1 Bacteroidia bacterium | reverse complement strand
TCCAAAATATTCCAAAATCTGGAAATACAATTTGTTGATGTCCTCCTTTAAAGCGTCAATGTCCAACAAGGAAAGGTTCTTGCTTTGTTCCGAAATCAACGGAACAAAAAGTGCCAATATGCCCATGAAAATGGCCAGCATAAAAACCATGGTGGCTATTACGGCAAGCGTATTGGGAAACTTTAGTTTTCTTCGCAAGAAACGAACAACAGGTCTTCCCAATAAAGCGATTACCGAGGCAATGGCCAGATAGGTGATAACGGATTGGATCTTATACAGGAAATAGCCCAAAAGAACCACTCCCGCAATTATGGCAACGGCCCTTAGGATTCCATTGGCTATGGTTTTTGAAGTCATAGATTAGCTTTTAAAGGCGTATTCAACAATATTGGAGCCCATTTGCAAGGCTTTCAACCGCACTTCTTCAGGGTCGTTGTGAACCGACGGGTCTTCCCAGCCATCACCCAAGTCGCTTTCAAAAGTAAAAAGCAACACTAGTCTTCCCTTGTCAAAAAACCCAAAGGCTTGGGGTCGCTTACCATCGTGTTCATGTATTTTGGGCAATCCATTCGGAAATTTAAATTTTTGGTCAAAAATAGGATGGTCTGCACCTAGTTCTTCCAATTGCTTATCGGGAAACACTTTAAGCAATTCCCTTTTTAGATAGGGTTCCATTCCGTAATTGTCATCAATATGTAAAAACCCCCCGGAAAGGAGATAGGTCCTGAGATTTTGTGCTTCTTCATCAGTAAAAAAAACATTGCCGTGCCCCGTCATATGAAGAAAAGGATATTTAAAGAGCGCAACACTTCCTGCCTCTACGGTTTCGGGCTGTGGATTGATTTTGGTACCAATGGTATTGTTACAAAACACAATAAGATTGGGAAGTGCAGTAGGGTTGGAATACCAATCTCCACCACCCCCATATTTAAGGATTGCCATTTCTTGGGCACCCATAGTGCCCATCACAAAAAAAGTTAAAATACAACCTAGTTTGGTAAGTTGTCCCATGAGTTTGCGATTAACCAACTACTCAAAAGTACGGTATTCATGATTAAAAAGGTGATAATTGTTTCATTTGTATGTTTTGGAATGTCTTTAATGGCACTATATACAGCAAGGACAAAAAAGGTTTCTAATCCACCGCCCATGGAATTTATAGATGCTCCAGTCGTGGTTTTGGAACTTTTTACCTCCCAGGGTTGTTCCATTATCATATCATGTGGATTATTGGGATTATATTGGTTGGAAAGATCCATTTGCCAAGTCGGGCCACGCCAAAAAACAGCGTGAATACAATAATAAGTTTGGTTATGACGGCAATTATACACCCGAAATGGTACTTAATGGAGTCACCCATTTTGTAGGCTCGAACGAAACAAAACTGTACTCTGAAATCAATTCTCATTTGAAAAGGAAAGTACAAAATGGAGTCCAAATTGGAAAGATCTCATCTGAAGCAGGCAAGGTTTTGTTTGACTATTCCGTTACGGGGAGTTTAGATCACAAATTGTTGCGTGTTGTTTTGGTGATTGATGAACGTATTACCGAGGTGAAACGAGGTGAAAACCGGAACAGAACCTTGCACAACAGCAATATTGTAGTCCAAGAAAAATATTTGGACTTGGAAGCGTCTTCCGGGACCGATTCCATTACCATTCCCAGTGTGGTTTCAAAAACCGACAAACTTACACTGGTTGTATTGGTGGAAGCAGAAAATTTAGATGTCACTGGAGCCGCTAAGGCACCTATCCATCACTAACTATTTATAATTGAAACGGTGGTGCAGGCCACTATGGCTGCGGTCTCGGTACGTAATCGATTGTTTCCCAGCGAGATTGGGATATACCCCTTTTTGCGGGCCAAATCAATTTCTTCTTTGGAAAAATCTCCTTCCGGGCCAATAAGAATGGTAGCGTCCATGTCGGCGATG
>JAUICT010000539.1 GCA_030429325.1 Bacteroidia bacterium | reverse complement strand
TTGCGTAAAATAGAGGAGGGGGCATCATCTATCTCGCTTAAATATAGCAGTTAAGCACGACTTATGGCACGGCAATCCCAGTAAGTTTCAATATTCATTGCCGTGTTACTTCTCCTGCAACGCCTCAAACAATTCCTGTATCGGTGCGGTAGAGGGTTCCTGTTTCATCCAAGGGACCCGTTCTTCTTGGGAAGGCATCCATCGGTACAGCCACGAAACACCCCATTTTTTATAATATTCGTCCTTTTGGGCATACACGGGATCTTGAAGGGCCTCGCCAAGACCAACCATGGTATATCCCCTTTTCTTTAGGGCTGCCACCAGTTTAGGAAGGTAGTCCGCGTTCAACGGGTTGTCGTGGCAGAGGTAAATTTGCTGTATGGGACGTTGGTACTTCGTTTGGGCCATCCGTTCAAAAAAGTCAAAATAGGCCAGTGTGGTGGCCAGGTAGGCTTCGCCAATCTCCTTTGCCTTGGCAAAATCCTTTTGGTCCAGATAATGCTCGTATACACTGCTGAACATCCAATCCGAACTTTCCACGGTATGTGGGGTAAGCACATAGCCCTTATTTTTTAAATACTGCCTTACCTGTACATGTTGAAGGGAATCTTGCCCAATATCGTTAAAGGGAAACCGAAAGTAATCCAACGATTTGTTGTTCTTTTTGGCCAGTTCACGGGTTATGGCCTCTCCTTTTACAATTTCGTCCGCAAAGGCTTTAATACCCATTTCGGAATACCTTGGATGGCTGAACGAGTGGTTGCCCAAGGTGATGTAGTCCCGTTGCGCCCATTGTCGCAAAAGGTCAAAGTTTTTGGTGATGGAATCCGTTCTGTATAGGAGTCCCTCGTTGATAAAAATGGCTATGGGAATTTCAAGGGAATCCAAACGGGCCATCAGTTTGGATGAATACCCATGTTTTTGGTAAAGGCGGGTGTTGGGTACATCATCTATGGTAATGGCCACAGTTTTTTGGGCTATGGTCAGTTGAAATACAAAAAAACTAAGAGCTAGTAGGGAATGGTTTAATTTCATTGGAATATGGATCGATGTTTTGATAATGGACAACTTATTTTTTTAAATGAATGGTTTTTCCCTTTTTGGCACTTTGGAGGGCGGCATCCAAGATTTCCATGACCACCATGTTATTCTCCAATGCCGTAAGATCGGAGGGCTGCAAGCTTATCTTGCCCCTCACCACAGCGGCCAGCATAGAAAAGGGGTCGTTGTAGGGCTCAGGGCGCTCCTCTAAGGTCATCTTTTCTTCATGGTAGCCATCGTAACCCTCGGCCATACGAATGCGGAGGTCGTTTCGGTTATCGGCATAAATGGCTCCGGTAAGGCCGTAGAGTTCCATGTCTTTTCGGCCAATGGGCCAGTTCCACGAAGGCTCCAAAATGGCTTGGCAGTCATCATACGTAAGGATGATGGTGGCATCATCGTCCACCTTGGGGTTGTTCCCCGGCTGAAACTGTTGGGTCACGGCCGTAACCGTATTGGGCCTTGCTCCTTTTTTGAGCCACGTCATAAGGTTGGCTCCATAACAACCAAAATCCGTGATGGCACCTCCACCATTCAGGACAGGGTCTTGCAACCAATCCAAAAACTCTTTGTTGACGCCTATTTTTACGGGGCCGCGGTGGCCATCGCGTACGATTACTTTCCGTAGGTCGCCGATTTTTCCTTCGTCCAACAATTCCTTGGCCCTATGGTTGGTAGGGTACCATGTAGTCTCGTAATTGGTAAGCAGATGGATGTTGTGTTTTTCGGCCAATGCCTTCATTTTTTGGGCGTGGTCCAAACTCACGGCTAAGGGTTTTTCTACCATCACATGGATGCCTTTGGGCGCGCAGGTCTCAACTACACTCAGATGGTCAAAAATGGTCCCAAATGCGGTCACGGCCTCTGGTTGGGTGGCCGCAATCATTTCTTCCA
>JAUICT010000049.1 GCA_030429325.1 Bacteroidia bacterium | reverse complement strand
TCTTGGCCCTGTGGCCTCTCAAATACCCGCTGCGGTTTTAGCTGGTATATTGGTCACCGTGGGTATAGGAGTAATGGACTATAGAGGGTTGAAAGCAATTCCACACCTTCCAAAGGACATTAAATTGGGTCCGATGAAGTTGAGCTCAGAAGTAATCATCATGTTGGTGGTATTGGTTCTATCTTCCATATGGAACTTGGTATATGCTGTAGGTATAGGGTTGGTAATTGCATCGTTGATGTTCATGAAAAAAATTGGAGACCTTACTGCAAAAAGGTCTGATGTAAAGCCCCTGAAAGAAGAAGCATGGTCCGATGAAAAGAATCTCCCGCAAAAAATTAAGGAAGATGTTTTCATTAAGCACATTAAGGGACCCTTGTTTTTTGGTTCCACCAGCGATTTTCAGACACCGCATCTACAGTCATTATCCGAATGGGACGCATGCAATACATGGACCAGTCTGGTCTTTATGCCATGGAAGATGTGCTACAGGACTTAAACAGGAAAAACATTAGAGTGCTTTTGGTAGGTATCCTGGACCAGCCAAAATACATGATGGAACGTATTGATATAATCCCGGGTTTAATTCCTCAAGAGCATATTTTTGATACTTTTAAGTCCTGTATGAATTGGATTGGCAATGGCTCCGAAAGTGTTAACCCCTAATTACGTACTACGGATAAACCCATGCTTTTCCCAAAATTCCCAAATGATTCAGGACCTATTTATTTAGAAACCCTGGATGGTAGGTTTCCTGTGGAACCTTATAACACCCTAAGCAATCTTATCTTTTTGTTCATTATTGTTTATTGGGGCATAAAAGTGTACAAGAACACCAAGGTGCATCTTTTTTTGGCTTGGGTTCTTCCGGTAATTGCTGTAAGCTATGTTGGCGGCACTATTTACCATGCCACAAGAAGTCATGAATTCTGGCTAAGGCTGGACTGGATGCCCATTATGTTCCTTTGTGCTGCCCTGGTCATCTATTTTATTTTTAAGGTGGTTAAATCATGGTGGCAACGTCTGTTACTTGTGGTTTTGTTATTAGGCGCCTCTTATATGCTTCGTATTATACCTCTGCCAAAAGGATGGCGCATTTCTTTGGGATATGTGATTACCGCGTTTACAATTCTGTTGCCTTTAGTGTGGTACCTTATTAAAACTAAAGGAAAAAATGTTTCGCTGGTAATCCTCTCTTTTGCAATTTTTGCAGTGGCCATACTGTTTCGGAGTATAGACAAAAACCAAACTTTCTTCCCTATGGGCACCCATTGGTTATGGCATTTTTTTGGTGGAGTGGCCGTACATTATCTTATTGCCTACATATTCAAGGACAATTTGCTAAATTTGTCGGCCAATACTGCCAGTAAAAATGATTGAGACCATAAAGGAACACTTGGCTGAAGTAGAAAAGTTCACTTCAACCTCAACAGAAGAGATAGAGAATTTCCGAATCAAGTATTTGGGAAAAAAGGGCTTGTTGAACAGTTTCTTTGCCGAGTTCAAAAATGTTCCCAATGAAGAAAAGAAAGAGTTTGGACAGGTTATCAATCAATTGAAAAACTCGGCAACGGAAAAAGTCAACAAACTAAAGGCCGCCCTTGAGAACCAAGCGGAAACCGCTGGCAAGTTCGGGGATTTGACCCGCCCGGGTGAACCCATTGAAATTGGGGCAAGGCATCCCATTTCCATTGTGAAAAACCAAATCATTGACATCTTCTCAAGAATTGGCTTCAACGTATCCGAAGGCCCGGAAATTGAAGATGATTGGCACAACTTTACGGCATTGAACCTCCCGGAATACCATCCGGCCAGAGACATGCAGGATACTTTCTTTATCCAAACAGATCCTGACATCCTGTTGCGTACCCACACCTCATCCGTACAGGTCAGGTATATGGAAAGCAACAAACCACCCATCCGGACCATTTCTCCCGGTAGAGTATATCGAAATGAGGCCATTTCTGCCCGTTCACATTGTTTTTTCCATCAAGTGGAAGGTTTGTATGTGGACAAGAACGTATCCTTTGCCGATTTGAAGCAAACGCTGCAGTATTTTACTTCTGAGATGTTCGGAAAATCCAAAATACGACTTAGACCCTCCTATTTCCCTTTTACAGAACCCAGTGCCGAAGTGGATGTATACTGGGGCCTTGAAACAGAAACCGATTACCGGATGACCAAGGGTACCGGCTGGTTGGAAATCATGGGCTGTGGAATGGTAGACCCCAATGTGCTACGCAATTGTGGCATAGATCCCGAAGTATATTCCGGATTTGCTTTTGGTATGGGAATAGACCGTATTGCCCTATTATTGCATCAAATTTCGGACATTCGCCTGTTGAGCGAGAATGATGTCCGGTTCTTGGAGCAGTTCAAAAGTGCCTTATAAACCCCTTATTTTTAATTTTTTAGGATTACATACAACCACTTAATGCTTTTTTAACAGAAGTTTAAGTTCGTTTAGTTTTGTTTGTTCCGAACTAAAAGTAATTTTGTGGCGTTAAATCCATTTCATGGTAACTGCAAATCAACAACTTATAGAAACATTAGGGATTCACCTAGAAGGGGAGTATAATTTGCCGCCTTTGGCCGCAAGAATCTATGCCATACTCATTTTAACCGATGAGGACGGCCTCACTTTTGAGGACTGTTTGGAGAAAAGAGGAGCCAGCAAAAGCTCAACCTCAACCTCATTGAACCTTCTCCTTAATATGGGAATCATAACCTACTTTACAAAACCTGGCGATAGAAGGCGATATTTCTCCATTGCCAAACAGAAGACTTTTTTCCTTTCAAAACTCCAGGAAAATCTTAAACGATTGGAAAAGGAAAAGGAAATTATCAACTTGGTCTTGGAACACCACAAAAAAAGTAGCCCCAAAAAACTCAAGGAGGGACAAGAAAGAACCCATATCTACTTGGACTATGTGAATAAAAATGAAAAGCTTCTAAGAGAATCCATTGAAAAACTTGAAAAAAATATAGACTGAAAAAATAATGTTTACCCAACTATTCAAAAACCTTAACACCACTAACAAAGTCATGAAAACAGCCCGTATAGCCTTAACCCTAGTGACTGCTTTGATCCTCTCCTCTTGCGGGGAAAAAGCCCAGCAACGAACCGCACCACCTCCCCCAGCTTTGAAGGTGAGCGATTTAAAAAAGCAAGACATTACCATTTATAAGGTCTATGCTACGTCCATGGAAGGGAAACAAAATGTGGAAATCTGGCCAAAGGTTTCTGGTTTTGTCCAAAAAATATATGTGGAAGAGGGCCAAAAAGTAAAAAAGGGCCAATTACTCTTTAAATTGGAGACCCAGACCCTTACCCAAGATGCCAATGCCGCCAAAGCTGCCGTGAATGTGGCCCAAGTAGAAGTGGACAAGCTTGTTCCCTTGGTGGAAAAAGGCATCATCAGTAGTGTACAATTGGAAACGGCAAAGGCAAGACTGGCTCAGGCCAAAAGTACCTATCAAAGTATTTCCGCCAATATAGGCTATTCCAATATCAATAGCCCTGTTGATGGCTTCATTGGGGCAATTCCCTATAAGGAAGGCGCCTTGGTAAGCAATGCCATGACACAACCTTTGACCGTGGTTTCGGACATCAGCAGTGTACGTGCCTATTTCTCAATGAATGAAAAAGAGCTGTTGGACATGAAGCAACGCATGGCTTCCAATGGAAACCCGCTTACCACCGATACTGCCCCAGAGGTAGAATTGGTCATGATCAATGGTGAAATCTATCCGCAAAAAGGAAAAATAGCCATGGTCAACAATATCATCAACGGAACAACAGGAAGTGTAACATTAAGGGCCGATTTCAACAACCCCGATCAATTGCTCAGCTCCGGGAGTACTGGGCAGATACGGGTTCCTTCAACCTATCAAAATGTATGGGTGATTCCACAGTTTGCCACGGTTGATCTACAAGGCAACAAAATGGTCTATATCCTCCATGATGGCGATACCGTTTCTACCAAGCCCCTTAAAATTGTAGCACAAACAGATACGGATTTCATTGTTTCCGAAGGCTTTGATGAAGGTACTACCATTGTCGCCGAGGGGGTGTCCAAACTTAGGGACGGACAGACCATAAACCCTGTCAAGTAAAATCATATTGTCCACATTTTTTAGAAGAAAAATATGTTTCAAAAATTTATAGAACGTCCCGTACTTTCTACCGTAATTTCCATAATCATTGTGATTCTGGGAATTCTGGGACTCGCCACATTACCGGTTGAACAATATCCCGAGATTGCCCCTCCCACGGTTCAAGTTTCTGCAAACTACACAGGAGCCAATGCCGAAACGGTATTAAAAAGTGTTGTAGTACCGTTGGAAGAGCAAATCAATGGTGTGGAAGGCATGACCTACATGACCTCATCAGCGAGTAACGATGGTGCTGCCAATATCAGTGTATTCTTTGAACTTGGTGTAGACCCGGACATTGCCGCGGTAAACGTACAGAATAGGGTAGCGCGGGCCAACAGTCTATTACCCCAAGAAGTAATCCAGACCGGGGTAACCACTCGGAAGGCTCAAAACAGTGCACTGCTGTTCTTTTCCATTTTCTCCAATAATGAAAATTACGACGCCACTTTTGTGGAAAACTATGCCAAAATCAATTTGGTGCCTCGTTTACAACGTATCAAAGGGGTAGGTAATGTGAATGTATTTGGGGCCAAGGACTATTCCATGCGGATATGGATTTCGCCAGATAAAATGGCTGCCTATAATTTAGTGCCTGCCGATATTCAAGCAGCTTTACGAGAACAAAACCGGGAAGCGGCAACAGGGAAAATCGGTGAAAATTCAGAAGGTATCTTTGAGTATGTGATGAAATACAAGGGCCGTCTTTCCGAAGTGGCTGAATACGAAAACATCATCCTAAAAACTACCGATGATGGCGGTTTTTTACGCCTAAAGGATGTCGCCGAAATAGAATTGGGTGCCTTTAACTATGCCCGAAAAAACTACGGTATGGGAAATCCTGGTGTAGCCGTTGGGGTATATCAGACCTCGGGGTCCAATGCCAAGGATATTATTGACGAGATTGAACAGATATTGGTGGAAAGTAAAACGGAATTCCCCAAAGGACTGGATTATGTGATTCCGTTCAATACCAAGGACTTTTTGGATGCTTCCATTGATCACGTGGCCAAAACCTTGATCGAGGCCTTTATCTTGGTCTTTATTGTGGTATTCCTATTCTTGCAAGACTTTAGGTCTACCTTGATTCCAGCCATTGCCGTACCTGTGGCCATCATAGGAACCTTTTTCTTCCTGCAGTTGTTTGGCTATTCCATCAACATGTTGACACTTTTCGCCATGATCTTGGCCATTGGTATTGTGGTGGATGACGCCATTGTGGTAGTTGAAGCCGTCCATGCCAAATTGGAGGAAGGGGCAGATTCGGCAAAAACTGCGACCAAAAAAGCCATGGGAGAAATTTCCGGGGCCATTATCTCGATTACCTTGGTGATGTCCGCCGTATTTATTCCGGTTTCCTTTATCCAAGGGTCTTCGGGAGTTTTCTACCAACAATTTGGAATTACCTTAGCTGTAGCCATTTTAATCTCTGCTGTAAATGCATTGACCCTCAGCCCTGCATTGGCTGCACTCTTCCTAAAACCCCACAATCCGGATAAAGGGCATAAATCAGGATTAATGACTCGCTTTTTCAAGGCCTTTAATGTTGGTTTTACAGCGATTACCAATAAATATACCGGTGCCGTAGGCAACTTGGTCAAACGCAAGTGGATTACCGTGGCCCTACTTTTAGGTTTTAGTGCGCTGGCATTCTACCTGTTCCAATCCACGCCTTCAGGATTTGTGCCCGATGAAGATCGGGGTATCATCTTCGCCAATGTGAGCATGCCTCCTGGCACCACTTTGGAAAAAACCGAAGAAACCATCATGAAACTGGATTCCATTTATGAATCCATGGATGTGGTTGAAGCCCGGATGAGTGTGGCCGGATTCAGTCTTTTGAACCGGGTAAGTGCAGGATCGTATGCCTTCTCCATCATGAAACTGAAACATTGGAACGAAAGAAAGGAAGATTCCCTTTCCGTAAGTGCCACTATGCAACGCCTAAGGGAAACCTCATCGCAATTTAAAGATGCGCAGATTATTTACTTTACCCCTCCCAGCATACAAGGTTTTGGTACCAATTCTGGTTTTGAGGTGCAGCTTCAGAACAAGGGAACGGACGACTGGTTGGCCATAAATGATGTGAAGAATCAATTCTTGGCAGCCATGAATGCTAGACCGGAAATTCAATATGCCATTTCACAATTTGATCCCGGTTTCCCACAGTACGATTTGGAAATCGATGTGGAAAAACTAAAAATGGCAGGGTTCTCCACCACAGATGTATTCAATGCGCTCCAAGGGTATTATGGGGGAATCTATGCAACGGATTTCAACAAGTTTGGAAAGCAATACCGCGTCATGATCCAAGCAAAACCCCAAGATCGTGCCAATGAAAATTCATTGAACCAAATCTTTGTCCGCAACAGTACTGGGGAATCCGTAGCGGTAAGTCAGTTTGTTACCCTTAAAAAGATTTACGGTCCAGAAGTAGTAGAGCGATTTAACCTATTAAGTTCCGTGAAAGTAAGCGGCGTACCAAATCCCGGTTACAGTACGGGAGACGCCATCAATGCCATTGAGGAAGTGGCTGCCCAAGTGCTGCCAACTTCATACACTTATGACTATTCTGGACTTACCCGGGAAGAAAGCAATGCAAGTTCGCAGACCGTACTCATTTTTATCTTGAGTTTGATTTTTGTGTACTTCCTGCTAAGTGCCCAGTATGAAAGTTACATCGTGCCGCTTTCTGTATTGTTATCCTTGCCTATTGGTTTGGCCGGGGCTATACTCTTTGTGAATTTGGGTGGGTTGGAAAACAACATCTACTTCCAGATTGCCCTGATCATGTTGATTGGTCTTTTGGCTAAAAACGCCATTTTGATCGTGGAGTTCGCCTTACAACGAAGAAAGGCAGGGTTCTCTCTGTTCAATGCTGCGATTGATGGAGCACGGGCCAGGTTACGTCCTATTTTGATGACCTCCTTTGCCTTCATATTTGGACTGTTGCCTTTGGCGCTCTCCACAGGAATCGGTGCCATTGGAAACCAATCCATAGGATTGAGTGCCGTTGGTGGAATGCTCATAGGGACCATATTTGGAGTGTTCGTGGTCCCTGTGCTATTTGTCATTTTCCAAGCACTTCAAGAGCGAATTTCAGGAAAGCCGGAACAACTCAATGAAGCAAGCCATGCCTAAACATTCAATGACCGAACAAAGCATATCACCCATGAAAATAACATCCATATATAAAATCACCCTGCTGTTTTCGGCGACCTTATTGCTGCAATCCTGCTTTGTCGCCAAAAACTATTCCCGACCAGAAATGGAAACGGAAAGTTTGTACAGGACCGATAACCTTCCCACAGATAGTACCTCCATGGCAACCATCTCATGGAAAGACCTGTTCAATGACGAGCAATTGAAATCTTATATTGAAAAAGGTCTGCAAAACAATCTGGACATACGTATTGCCCTGGAAAATGTTGCTGCTGCCGAAGCCTACGTTAAGCAAGGTAAGGCGGGATATTTCCCAACTCTTACAGGCAAAGCTAGTTTTACCCGGACCAAAAACTCGGCCAATAGCCAGTTTGGAAGCTTTTTTACAAGGCCTTTGGAACAATATGAACTTTCTGGCGCCCTTTCTTGGGAAGCAGATGTTTGGGGCAAGATCCGAAGCAATAAAAGAGCTGCGGGTGCCTCTTATCTACAGAGTGTGGCCGCACACCAAGCTGTAAAGACCAATTTGGTGGCTGCCATTGCCAATACCTATTACCAATTAATGGCGTTGGACAAGCAATACAGCATTGCGGAACAGACCTTGGCTGCCCGAAAAGGAAGTTTGGAAACCACCATGGCCCTGAAGGATGCAGGGCAACTGACCGAAGTGGCCGTAAAACAGACCGAAGCCCAAGTCCATACTACGGAAATTATTCTTATCGACTTGGAGAACAACATTAAACTACTGGAAAATACCTTCTGTATTTTATTGGGTGAGCCTCCCCATGAAGTGGAACGATCCCGTTTGGATGAACAATCCATTGAAAGTGATCTGGAAACCGGGGTTCCTTATTTATTGTTGGCCAATCGTCCCGATGTAAAACAAGCCGAGTTCGGCCTAATCAATGCTTTTGAATTGACCAATGTTGCCCGCAGCAGCATGTACCCATCCTTGAGCCTTACCGCTTCCGGAGGGTTCCAAAGCTTGGAGTTTGAAAACTGGATTGACGCCAGTTCCCTGTTTTCCCAATTGGTAGGTTCGTTAACACAACCTATTTTCAACGGGCGTAGGCTAAGGACCCAAATGGAAGTCGCCAAAGCACAACAGGAACAGGCTTTATTGTCGTACAAGAAAACCTTGTTGACGGCAGGTAAAGAAGTTTCGGATGCACTCTACAGCTATGATGCCGAAGCCCAAAAATTGGAGGCCCGTGCCAAGGAACTGGAAGCCTATTCCGTTGCCGAAGACTATTCGGAAGAATTACTGAACAACGGTTTGGCCAACTATCTTGAAGTCCTTACCGCCAGACAAAATGCACTGAACTCAGAATTGAGCTATGTGGATTCCCAATACGGACAATTGAATGCCATAGTGGAATTGTATAGAGCCTTGGGAGGAGGCTGGCAATAAAGATCAGGCCATGGACAACAAAAAAGAGTTGCTGGAATGTGCATTTTCCAATTTTTCAAAATTTGGGAGTAAACGCTTTTCCATGGACGAGTTGGCCCATGACTTGGGCATTTCAAAAAAAACCATATACAAACACTTTCAAAGTAAGGAAGAGCTGGTCATGGAGAGTCTACAATGCTTTTTACAAAAAGTAAGGAGCTCCATTGATGACCATATGCAGGAGAATCCCAATGAAGACCAGCCCTTGCTTACCATTGTCTACATATACAAGTTGGGGCTTGGCCACCTACAAGGTATAAGCCCTTCTTTCTTTTACGGTATCAACAAGTACTACACCAAGGCCGCTAGGGTCTATTCTGAATTTAGAAAGGATATTGTTTGGAACGTGGTACATCCGTTGTTGGTCAAGGCCCAAAAATTGGAGCAAGTTAGGTCAGATGTTAATGTGGAATTGGTCTGTAAACTTTTTCTGTTGAGACTGGAGGATACTGTCTATTCAAAAGCCAATCTTTTTGAGGAATACAGTGCCCAAGAATTACTGGACCACATTATTGTTAACCACTTACGGGGAATCCTTACCCTGGAATATCTTCAAAACTGCCCCTGCAAAAATTATTGAACCACTTTTCACCTTATTCTGGTGTGAATATTGAATTAAACTATGCCTTTTCTCCCAAACCAATGTTATAAGCAGCATTGGCAATCAAAGCAATACTAAGCCAATACGTTACCAGAATAAGAACACTGGCATAGTCAAAAGGTGCTTTGAATTTATTAATGGCCAGCAAGGT
>JAUICT010000048.1 GCA_030429325.1 Bacteroidia bacterium | reverse complement strand
CAAAAATCTGGATATATACTCTGACCTGTCTAACCCTTTTGCCCACACTTTTTGCCCCATCAATTTCGGGGGCACTATTGATTGTCCTGCTCAGTTTCAGGGTGAATCACAAAACGGGTTTGGGTATTGGCATTGTGGCCTTGGTGTACTTTGTCATACAATATTACTATGATCTTAATTTGACCCTCTTGGTCAAATCCATTCTCCTTTTTTCATCTGGGGTGATATTTGTGCTGTTTTATCTATTTCTAACCAAAAAAGCCCCGACCAATGAAAAAGTATAGTACGATTATCATCTTGGTAAACCTCGTGGCGTTTTTTGCCTTTTTCAATCACTCCATTATCAAGAAAGAAGAACTATTGGAACAGGGTGAACTGATTCTTCTAGAGCTGGCTCCCGTGGACCCACGCTCTTTGATGCAGGGAGATTATATGCGATTGCGGTACACGCTTTCAGAAGACATCAATAGCGACAGTATTCCCAAACGTGGGTTTTGCGTAGTAGGCTTGGATGCCAATGGTGTGGCCCAGAAAAAAAGGTTCCAAAAAGAAAGAACTCCGCTTGGCGAAAACGAATATCTTATTGAATACACTTCCCAAAATAGATGGGACATCAATATTGGGGCGGAATCATTTTTCTTCCAAGAAGGGGAGGCCGAAAAATATGAAACTGCAGAATATGGGGCCGTAAAAGTGGACAAAAAAGGCAACAGTATTTTGGTGGGTTTGTACGATGCAGACTTTAAAAAAATAGAATAAATCCTATTTTTGGGCATGCAACAACTCAAGGTGTGTGAACTTTTTGCCGGGGTAGGTGGTTTTCGGTTGGGCTTGGAAGAAACCGGACACTACAAAGTAGTGTGGAGCAACCAATGGGAACCTTCAACCAAAACGCAGCATGCATCCAAAGTTTATGAGGCCCGTTTTGGTCCCGAAAACCATTCCAACACCAATATTGAGGACGTCCCCACCCTAGAAATTCCTGACCATGATATTTTGGTGGGCGGATTTCCTTGTCAGGACTATTCCGTAGCCACCTCGCTTAAAAATTCCAAAGGACTTATTGGCAAAAAGGGAGTGTTGTGGTGGTCCATTCATCGCATTCTATCCGAAAAGAAGAACAAACCCAAGTACCTTTTTCTGGAGAATGTAGACCGTTTGTTGAAATCTCCTTCCGCACAAAGAGGTCGTGATTTTGCCGTGATGCTTCGCAGTCTTTGCGATTTAGGGTATGCGGTGGAATGGCGTGTGATCAATGCTGCCGATTATGGAATGCCACAGCGCCGAAGGCGCGTTTTTTTTCTGGCCTATCATACATCGACCCCTATTTACACCTCACTTAAAAAAGCCAATCCAAAGGATTGGTTGTTCAACGATGGGGTAATTTCCAATGCTTTTCCGATTGAACATGTCAACAAGCCGCTTGTCTCTTTTGACTTGGATGAAGATTTGGTATCCGTATCGAACGATTTCAACAAGGATCAAAAACTATCTCCTTTTTTAAATACCGGATTATGTATCGATGGCACGGTTTTCACTCAAAAAACCTTACCATCCTTTGATGGAAAAAGAACCTTACTATCCCATATTTTGGAGAACGGTTCCGCAGACCCAAGTTTATATATCGACACAGACGACCTACCCAAGTGGACCTATTTAAAAGGTGCCAAAAAAGAAATACGCAAGACCAGTACCGGTTTTAAATACAATTATAGCGAGGGAAGCATGGTGTTTCCTGATGCTCTCGATCAACCTTCCAGAACCATCATAACCGGAGAAGGGGGCAAATCGCCTTCCCGGTTTAAGCACGTGGTCCAAACCCCAAAAGGACTGCGAAGACTCTCCCCTATTGAACTGGAACGGTTGAACATGTTTCCCGACAATCACACCTTATTGGATGGAATCCCAGATGCCAAACGGGCATTTTTTATGGGTAACGCCCTTGTGGTGGGTATTGTGGAACAAATAGGTTCTGCCCTGTTCCGCAAAATATCTTTACTTGAAAAGTAATTTCCACTCCGATCTATCCAAAGAAAAACAACTGACCCCCTTACTGGATTTCTATTACGAAAAGCACCTAAATCAATATACCTTTAGACGGGTTTCCAATCTAAAACAACAAAGACAAGGCATCGATCTCATCCTTGAGCACAAAACCTCAAAAAATCTGTTCTATGTGGATGAGAAAGCCCAACTGGATTATGTAAACGAAAGCTTGCCCACTTTTGCTTTTGAGCTTTTTTATGATAAAAGTGGCCACCAGAAGCAGGGTTGGCTGTTCGATGGTTCCAAAAAGACCCATTTTTACGCCTTGGTTACGAGTATTTATTCTGATGAGGAAAAGATGTTTACTTCGTGCAACATCACTTTTGTAAACCGTGAAAAATTAATTGGGCATCTTTCTGGTTTGGGTTTAACCGAGGAATATTTGACAAGGGTTGCCAACGACAATAAAGACACCCATGGAAAGTTGGTTTTGGAAAAACTTCATCCAAAAAAAGAGGGATACTTGTTCTTTTCCTCATCAAACAAAGCGGAAAAACCCATAAATCTTATTTTAAGGTTGGAGTTTTTATGCACAATTGGGGTTGCCAAAAGGTTGGCATGATCTAACTTTTTATCATTTTCACATGGGGAATCCCGTCCTCCAAGTATTCTTCTCCAGTGCGTTCAAAACCCAATTCGGTATAGAACTTTAAAAGATAGGTCTGGGCCGATATTTCAACAGTTGTGTTTGGAAATCGTTCCTCAATTACATTCAATGAAGCCAACATGATTTGCTTTCCATATCCATACTTACGTTGATCTGCGGCTACCACTACCCTTCCAATACTGGTATTTTTAAAATAGTCGCCAGGTTTAAAAATACGGGTGTAGGCTACTACTTCATTTTTTTTGGTTCCAAAAACGTGAAGCGCTTTTTGGTCCTTGTTGTCCAAATCTTGATATACACAATCTTGCTCTACCACAAATACTTCACTGCGTAAACGCATTATTTGGTAAAGTTCTATATTGGATAGTTCATCAAAAGTTCTGGTAACTACATCCATCTTTTTTACAATACCTCTTTCGAGTCATCGGTATTGGTACTTTTGCGGATTAATTGAATAAATCAAAATACTTGTCCAACTTTTAGCTGCACGGTATTTTTTCTATCCTGCGTTCATGACGGCCTCCTTGAAATTCTGTGTTCAAAAAGGTTTCCACCATTTCCAAGGCTTGCGGTAATGCAATAAACCGGGCAGGTAGACTTAAAATATTTGCATTGTTGTGTTCCCGCGCAAGAGCAGTGATTTCCTTGTTCCAACAAAGAGCTCCCCTTACTTTTTGGTGTTTGTTTATGGTCATGGATGCTCCATTGCCACTTCCACAGATAACAATGCCCATGTCTACTTTTCCTTCTTCGACATCTGTAGCAACCGGATGCACAAAATCCGGATAGTCCACACTGTCGGTACCATCGGTACCATAATTAACAACATCTATACCTTTGGATTTTAACAAGCCTATTATGGCCAATTTATAGTCGGTTCCTGCGTGATCGTTCCCTATGGCAATTTTCATGGTTCATATATTATAAGATAGTGGATTACAAAGGTACGATTCTTTTTTGGTGGGTGTGTTGATAAAAAAGAACGAATCCTTTCATATTGCTGTTAAACAGCTTGTTATGATATTACCTTATTTGTTGATCACTTTAAGAAAACTCAGCGCAACAAAATTTTGATTTTATGGAAAATACATGCAATAGAATAATTTGTTTACGTTATTGTAGTTTTCCTTTAAAAATTAATCAACCCTTTGAAAACATTTTTCTGCAGTAATTAACATTAAAAACACATTAACTTTTCAATAATTTTATGTTGAAAACGGTTATTAAAAAACGTTCATAAAAAATCTAATCGATTGATTTTTAAAAAACTTAAACTTTGAAAAATTGTCAATAAATAGTTTCAAGTGTTCAAAGCAACTTTTTCCACAAAATTTTATTCCACATTTCAACAAACTATCATAATCACCATTTTATTAAAATTTAAAAGAAAAGAAAAAAAGTATTTATGATAATTGTTGATAAAACATGTTTGCTTTGAGGATTACTTAAACTATGTTGAGGGCTCAAGGATTATAATTTGTATTTTTCAAAAAAATAGAGACGTAAATGTCAAAGAAAAAGAAGAGGGCCAGAAGTCAACGAAAGAATGAGATTACAAAAGGCATTTTTACCGTACTGGAAAAGGAACCATCCAAAAGCTTCAATTACAAGCAAATAGCATCTAAACTTGGAATTTCAGATACCCAAGACCGCAATGAACTCATTAAACGGTTGGGACAACTCAAAGCAAGTGATCGAATTGTAGAAGAAGAACGAGGCAAGTATAAAAAGAAACCATCGGTACATACATATTTTATAGGAAAAGTGGATTTGACCTCCAGTGGCAATGCCTATGTTATTGTTGATGATTTGGAGGACGATATTTTTGTTCCGTACAATCGGCTGAACAAAGCATTCCATGGAGATACCGTGGAAGTTTTTTTAAAACCTAGAAGAAAAGGTAAAAAGCAGGAAGGGGAAATAGCCAAAGTATTGGAGCGTAAAAAAACTTCCTATGTGGGTATTTTGGACAAACAGAAAACCTTTGCGTTTGTACGACCTACCGATTCTAGGATGTACACGGATATCTTTATTCCCCAAGAAAAGATGAAAAAGGCCAATGATGGGGACAAAGTTTTGGTGAGCTTGGGAGATTGGCCCAATGATGCGGAATCCCCTTACGGCGAAATCATTGAAGTTCTCGGAAAACCGGGCGAACACAATACTGAAATCCATGCCATTTTAGCGGAATACGGTCTCCCCTATGAATTCCCTTATGAAGTGGAACAGTTTGCCAATACGTTGGATACCACTATCAAAGAATCAGAAATAGCAAAACGCAGGGATATGCGAGAGGTGCTCACCTTTACCATAGATCCCAAGGATGCCAAGGATTTCGATGATGCCCTATCGTTCCAGAAATTGGAGAACGGAAATTACGAGATTGGAATCCATATCGCTGATGTATCGCATTATGTACTACCTGATACCATTCTAGAGGAAGAGGCCTATAATAGGGCCACATCGGTATATTTGGTGGATCGTGTGGTCCCTATGTTGCCCGAAGTATTATCCAACAATGCCTGTTCGCTTCGGCCCAATGAAGAAAAATATACCTTCTCTGCCGTTTTCCAAATGGATGATAAGGCCCGATTAGTGGACCAATGGTTTGGTAGAACAGCCATTAATTCCAACGAGCGCTTTGCCTACGAAGAGGCACAACATGTTATTGAGACAGGTCAGGCACAAATTCCGAAAGATATTTCCATTCGTGGAAAAGAGTATGCGGTTTCAGAAGAAATAGTGGAGGCCATTTTAACTTTTGATAGATTGGCGAAAATCATGCGTACCGGACGGATGGATGATGGGGCAATATCATTTGATAAAATTGAAGTGCGATTTAACCTCAATGAAAAAAATGAACCGGAAAGCGTTTATTTTAAAGAAGCAAAGGATGCCAATAAACTTATTGAAGAGTTTATGCTCTTGGCCAATAGAAAAGTGGCCGAGTTTATAGGGAAACAGAAAAAAACATTTGTCTATAGAGTACATGATGAGCCGGATCAGGAGAAATTGATGGCCTTGAACGGGGTTATTTCCAGATTTGGACATAGTATTAACCTCAAGGACAAAAAGAGCGTGAACAAGTCTCTAAACCAGTTGTTGGAAGATGTAAAGGGCAAGAAGGAGCAGAATTTGGTAGATACCCTTGCCATTCGTAGTATGAGCAAGGCCATTTACACCACAGAGAATATTGGGCATTATGGTCTAGGATTTGACTACTATACACATTTTACATCGCCCATTAGACGATATCCGGATGTGATGGTCCATAGATTGTTGCAATCCTATTTAAATGGGGCCAAGTCTGCAAAAACTGTCATATACGAAGAGAAATGCAAGCACTCATCGGATATGGAACTTTTGGCGGCAAATGCCGAAAGAGACTCGGTCAAGTACATGCAGATCAAGTTTATGGAAGACCATAAGGACCAAGAATTTGTTGGGGTAATCTCTGGAGTAACCGAATGGGGCATTTATGTGGAAATTGTGGAAAACAAATGTGAGGGAATGGTCAGGATCAGGGATATCAAGGATGATTATTATATTTTTGATGAACGCCAGTATGCCATTATTGGGGAACGAACCAAACGAATGTACCAATTAGGTGATGAGGTTTTGGTAATGGTGAAGGATACCGATTTAATGAAAAGACATTTGGACTTTTCGTTGATTGGCAAAAAGGAGTAATACTATTTTGGAATAAAATTTGTTATCCTTTTGAGAACCAAATTTTTAATAGATGAAACCGTTTACGATTGTTCTATTTTTTATTTCCTTACAGGTACTGAATGCACAGGATAAAGAGATTATCCATAATCTTGATAGGTTTACAGAAGTGAAGGGTTTTGATGGACTCTCCATAAACCTTATAAAATCTAGCGAGAACAAAGCTGTAATTACTGGTGCAAATACCCACAAAGTGGCCATAGTGAACAACGATGGTGTTTTGAAAATCCGAATGGAAATCGATAAAATTTTCAGTGGATACAGAACCTATGTTGATTTGTATCATACGGAGGTGTTAAAAGTAATAGATGTGAATGAGGATGCCAGAATATACTCAGATGAAACCTATAAACAAGATGTTCTGGAGCTAAAGGCGCAAGAAGGGGGCGAACTCGAAATAGGTTGCCAAGTGGACCAGCTGCTGATAAAAGCCGTTTCAGGAGGAAAAATATTGGTGTCCGGTTTTTCAAACAATCAAGATGTAATTATCAATACAGGTGGAGATTATAATGGAAAAGCGTTCAAGACCAAGTTTACCACCATTAGTGTAAATGCCGGTGGAAATGCAGAAATCTACGCCACAGATTATGTCAAGGCCAATGTAAAAGCAGGAGGGGAGGTCTTGGTGTATGGCGACCCAACAAAAATGGATGAATCCACCGTTTTTGGAGGGAAAATCAAACGAGTGGAATAAAAAAATATGATTGACGATATTCAAGCAGCGATACCTCTGGGTTTCTTATTGAGCTTCATGATTGGCCCAGTATTCTTCGTGCTGCTTGAAACCAGTGCCACCAAAGGGTTTAGGGCGGGAGTAAGCTTTGATGTAGGGGTGATCATTGCCGATATTGTTTTTTTGATCATTGCCTATTTCAGTAGTTTTCAATTGTTGGAGAACCTTAGCAACCAGCCCGGTCTTTTTGTCTTCGGAGGAATGATTTTGCTGGTATATGGAATAGTACTTTTTTTAAAAAAAGCGGGTAAAAAAGCAAGCTTTAAAGCTACAAAAGGAAATTACCTGAGTCTTTTGGTCAAAGGGTTCTTACTTAACTTCATCAACATTGGGGTGTTGGCATTTTGGTTGGGACTGATCATTGTTGTGGGACCCAGTCTGGACAATGATCCCAATAGGATTTTGGTCTTCTTCGGTACGGTGATAGCGGTTTATTTTGCCACAGACCTTTTGAAAATTATTTTGGCGAAACAATTAAAAAAGTACCTCACCAAAGAACGTGTTGTTTTGATCAAAAAAGGATTGGGCCTTATTTTGGTTGCCTGCGGAATAGTTTTGATTATCAAAGGGTTTCTTCCCAAAGAAGAGTTTAATATTAAAGACGGGATCGAGCGTATAAGCGAATAAAAAAACCCAGCAGATATTGCTGGGTTTTTTTGAGGCATCGAGCGGATTCGAACCGCTGTACAAGCTTTTGCAGAGCTGTGCCTAGCCACTCGGCCACGATGCCATTCAGGAGTGCAAATGTACTACTTTTTTTAGCTTGCCCAAATCCTTATTTAGGTCTTTCTGACTCAAGAACAGCGGTTACACTTTCAACATCTCCACCAATGGGAGGATTAATCTTTGAAACTTCCACGATTATGTTGGTTACGTTGGTTATTTCCTGGAAAATACGGTCTATAATACGCTTGGCAACATGTTCCAAAAGGTTGGAGCGTATGCCCATTTCTTCCTTTACTATATTGTTCAGGTGTACATAGTCCACGGTTTCACTGAGTTTGTCCGATTGTGCAGGCAGCGATAGGTCTGCGGTGATTTCCAAATCTACGCGATAATCACTGCCAATAAGCATTTCTTCTTTTAAACATCCGTGATTGGAATGAATCCTGATATTGTTTACCCTAATTTTTCCCACGCTTCTTTTGGATTAATGGGCAAAAATAAATCAAAACGGGCTAAATCAATACATACATCTACAATTGCTTATGCCTTGGAAGAGATCCATACCTACGGTAAGTACATGTGTTCCTGTACTATATCCTAAAATTTCATTGGTAATTACTTGATATGAATATCCAAAATAGAAGTTACTTTTTTTGAATCCGGCAATGGGTGCAATGTATAGCGGTTCACCAAGTTGGTCGTTCAAAAAACGATAGGTAAGACCAACGTAGTAGTAGTCTTCAAAGTCATGAAAACGGAATTTAGCGTTTAAGTCGGTTACCGAACGGCCATCACTTTCAAACCATTGAAAGAAAACAGAGGGCTCCAATTCCAATTTGCTATTCTTGTTTTTAGAGATGCTATAACCCGTATAGGCATAATAATTTCTCAAAGTATTGGGCTCAAAAACAGGATTGAACTGTTCCAAGTTTTTGTTTAGAATATTGGATGCGTTAAGACTGAAATAAAACTTATCGTATCGGTAAAGCACCCCAAGGTCAAAATTATGGTTGGTAGTCGCTTTATCGTCTGTGGGAAGCTGTCCGTTGTTAGCGGTAAAGTTCTCCACATCTATCCTAAACTGGTTAAAGTTGTATGAAATACCAAAAGAGAGAAAAATATCATCATAACGATCTAAAGTAAGGTGGTGGGCAAAAGAAACCCTGGCCCCCCTTTGTTTTGTCTCGCCATTGCTATCATTGTACAAGAGCATTCCCAATCCAGAACGGTTGCCTATCCGTGCATCTGCAGCCAAGGTCTGGGTATCCGGAGCGTCCTCTATACCCACCCACTGGGTCAACCCGTTCAAACGAACCTTTATGTGGTCCCCAATCCCAGCATAGGTTGGGGACATGATAAAGGGGTTATCAGCAATATATTGTGAAAGCTGTGGGATAGTCAATTCCTGCCCCTTGGCCATAAAGGCCAAGAGGAAAAGAAAGACAGAGGGATATATTTTCTTCAGCATGGGGTTGAGCAGGTTAAGTGTTATTATCGATATAGGGTAAAGTGTCCAACAAACTCCCGATCATCCAATTCTCCATTCAAACGGATTACGTACCAATAATCTCCTGTTGGTAATGGCTTGCCATCGTATTCTCCATCCCAACCATTGGTATCTCGGGTCATCTTCTCCACTACTCTACCATAACGATCATAAATGGTTATTAGTACGTCTGGGAAGCCTTCAATATTGTCCGGAATCCAGGTATCATTAAGTCCATCTCCATCTGGGGTAAAGAAGTTTGGCA
>JAUICT010000047.1 GCA_030429325.1 Bacteroidia bacterium | reverse complement strand
AGGTTGGTACTGGATTGATTTTGGTTCTATGGCTACTTCCATAACAGTTGCTTATAGTGTTAATTGACAAAGATACTTCAATTTTTCCCCAAGTCCTTATCAAAAAAAGGTGAAATAGGTTATGATAATGCTATGTTTTCACACTATTTGTTTCAATTTAGATGTATTGGCTTTTACTACGCTGTAAAAGATGGCATCACTGACATTTCAATACTTATCCTATTTATAGTGCCAAACGACAAATCAATTGACACCTCTTCAACTTTTGATTAAAGACTCATAAGGAATCCCCTATAAATTACTTTTTTAAAAACAAGTAAAGGAAGAGTTTCTCTTCCTTTACTAAAAATTAATTGCTAACAGAGCTAACTCAAACTATGAGAAGATCCTTATAGAATCGCTACATATTCGATTTTACTGTGCAAACCACAATACGGTGCCTTGCATATCTGGCCCTTGAGCTCCCTCAACAGCAGAAAAATTTGGATTGTCCTGCGCTCCGGAACCATAACGTAAACGTTGTGGATAATCTCCGTTCAAGGTACCCAAGGCAAAAATGGTTTGGTCGGACACGCCTGCGGCCAATTCAGAAGGATAGCCTGTATCTCGTACTACGGCCCAAGCTTCAAAACCATCTGTATAGCTTACCAACCATCTTTGGTGGGCAATCTTCTCAAGTTTTTCATCCAAAGAACCCACAGTGATGTCTGCAGCAGCTTCCGTATTGATGTATGCATCTGCATCACCCCCAGAAATTCCCCATAGTGTCATGGCCTCTTTAATTCCTTTGGCAAACAAATCCTGGGCATCACCAGTGGCTCCTTGAAGTCCCTTCAAGACAGCCTCTGCTTGCAAGAAATAGGATTCTGCGCTGGTGAGAATAATTTCTGGATACCCGTCCACTTGGCTAGAAGTTTTTGGTTGAATCACCGCATCGCTAGGCGTACTGAACAAATCGTAGCGAACATAGGAATAGGTATCTCCATTGATACGGGATGGCTGACCTACATATTGACCAGCTGGCATCTCAACAATTGTAGTATCTCCAGACATTGATGTTGTGTAATCAGCTCCAGCTTCATCCAAAGCTCCAATGATAAAATCTACCCTTTCTTGATAGTTAGGGTCTGGAGATTCAGGATTATCCACAAATTTGAAGGTTCCACCTTTGGCAGGTCTTACATAAGCTGCCAATCTTGGGTCATTATTATCTTGTAGCATATTCACCAAAGTGCTGCTCACCGTCCAATCGGAACCTGTTCCGAAATTGTGCCAAACATCACCATAGGCAGCTGCAGCCCATTGGCTGATCACAAAATCTTTGTTCATGACAACACTACCCGTGGTATCATCCAAAAGCGGAGCGGCAAGAGCTTGACTAATTGCAGATTCAGCAAAATCATCTCCAGGGGCTCCCAAAGCCCTCATCCCTATTCTCAACTTAAGGGTATTGGCCAAACGCTTCCATTTCTGTAGGTCTCCACCACAGTACACATCATTTTCGCCGGCATCATCAACCCCTAGACCGGTACGCTCTGCAGATCCAATGATAGCCATGGCTTCATCCAATTCTGCGATTACACCTTTGTATATAGTCTTTTGGTCATCATACTTCGGCGTTAAAATCCCTTCAACACCAGCTTCGGTATAAGGCACCATACCAAAAGTATCGGTATACATTTGGTAATAAAGTCCCTTGATGATCAGCGCCATGGCATACATATACTCATTCTCAAGTTCCCCACCTTCCTTTACAAAGTCTGTGAATCCCTTTATATTGCCCAAATAACCGGCCAACCATCCATAAGCCGCATCGGTATAGCCTGCATTATAGGTATAACCCAATTCATCAGACCACCAACAACCGTTAAACCCAAATGTAAAATGGCCTGCAAACCTATCAGTATGAATCAAATGCGCCCTCCAGTAAGGAAAACGATTTGGAGAATATAACTGGTACTGGGTATCCGTTAAAAAGAACTTGGCACTTACCTCATTGGCAAGAAATCCATTTTGATCGGTATTGATCTCATCAAAATTCTTGGTACAGGATAGTATTGTGACCATACTCAGAAGGCCAAATACCATAAATTTCATTTTTTTCATCGTAGCAATTTTTTAAAAGTTTACATTTAATGTAAGTCCAAAACTTCTTGTTGTAGGAAGTGCATAGAACAGCACACCTTGACCAAAGTTGGAAGTAGAGTAGCTCGACTCTGGATCAAAGTTATCCACGTTCTTGTATATAAAGAACAAGTTTCTTCCCACAGCACTCAATGAGGCACCTCTGATAAAGGTCTTTTCCAACATCTTCTTTGGAAAACTATAAGTAAGGCTTACCTCACGTAATCTCACATTGGTTTGATCGTAAACATATTCAGAGCCAATAGTACTTACCGCACCCCAATAGTCTTGGGCACTAATTGCAGTAGTATTTGGAGAATATGTACCATCGCCATTATCTATAACCCCATCTACAACAATCCCTTCTTCTCTATACTGAAGAGATCTTTTGGAAACACCAGCCGCATCCAAACCTGCGTCTGTAGCTGAATATACCTCTCCACCAATCCTAAAATCGATTAAAGAGTTAAGGGTAAAGTTCTTATAACGGAACGTATTGGTAAAACCACCTGAAGCATCGGGTTGGTAGTTTCCAAATTTTTCACGCTCAGAAGTTGCCTGAGGCCTTCCTTCTGCCGTTACCACCAATTGACCTGCATCATTCCTCAACCAAGTAGTTGTTTCAATGTCGCCATAACCAGCTCCAACTCTAGCCACAGTAGAAACCCTTCCTGAGTTACTGGTACTAAAATTGAAAAGATCTTGCCCTTCAATCAAGCTTTCCAACTTGTTCTCGTTCTTGGAAATATTGGCAGAAACATCCCATGAAAAGTTTTCTGTTTGGATAGGCGTTCCTCCAATAAGTATCTCAAAACCTTTATTGGTCACTTCACCAACATTGGTCCTAAATCTATCAAATCCGGTACCAGGATCCAAAGGCACATCAAAAATCAAATCTTGGGAGCTGATATCATAGTAAGATGCATCAAAAAAGAATCTATTATTCAAAGCTCTGAATTCCAATCCAAACTCCGTAGAGGTAACATCCTCAGGACGTAGACTTTCGCTAAACAAAGTACTTTCTCTACTTACGGTAACATTGTCCAAGAAACCATTGGCGGCAATCCTGAACAGGTTCACCAACTGTTGCGGATTGGTATCGTTACCTACTTTGGCAATACTACCCCTCACTTTCAACAAGTTCACCTTGCTTCCCAAATCAAAAGCTTCGTTCAATAGCACACTTAAACTGGCAGAACTGTAGAAATAGGAACGGTTTTCGGCCGCCAAGGCAGAAGACCAGTCATTTCTACCAGTAACATCCAAATAAACGGTATTGTCATACGCTAAGGAAAGTGCTCCATATGCAGAATTGATGCTCTTTTTGATCAATGCACTTTGGCTTGCGAACAATTCCTCAGTATTATCCAAGAAAGGTCTTCCAGGAATTTTAATGTTCTCACCCCTTGTGCTGGAACGAATGGTTGAAAAACGCAAGGCATTTGCACCAACATTGGCGTTAAGGTTGAATTTATCCCCTAAGTCCTTGTTGAACATCAATAAGAAATCGTAGTTGGTCTCTGTTCTTTCATTCTTACCGTAGTTTACCCTTCCTGAAGGGAAGAAGTGGTGTCCAGTTCTGGTAACAGACTCTGTATCTTGTGTGATCGCATCGGTACCCACCCTTACAAAAGCAGATAACCAATCGGTAAACTCATACTGCAATTTGGCAAAACCTGTAATCCTGGAACGTCTATCCTCATTGGAATCATGCTGTAGAATCCAGTATGGGTTACCACCAGATGACGTAGGGGCAATAACGCGATAAGGATCGCTAGGATCAATTGGATTTTCCAAATCTTGAAAAACCTTAAGGTCGTTGGTATGGACATTTCTTGCCAATGGCCACAAATAGGCCATAACACCTTCAGTACCTTGAGTTGGCCTGTTCTTGGCAGTTTGCAAGAAATAGGTTACCCTTGCATCCAAGCTTAGCTTGTCTGACAAGTTTGTAAAGGCACGCAAGTTAAAGTTGTCCCTGTCTACACCAGAGTTTGGCAAAATAGACTCCAAATCTGAATTGGTGTATGAGAAACGAACCGAAGCGTTCTCATTTCCTGAGCTCAAGGCCAAAGTATTAATAAAGCTTGTGCCCGTCTCAAAAAAGTCTTCCACATTGCTTGGCTGAGCCTCATACGCTCTTATCTGCCCATTATAGGCCAATTGATCACTTCCATCAAAACGAGGACCCCAGGAGCTATTGCTTCTAACCGTGTTCACTTGGTTGGCCAAAGGGGCGCTTGTATCCACTTGTGGAAAAAGACCATCACTTCCACGACCATACTCATTTTGATATTCAGGTAGGATAAATGGGTTTTCAAAAGTTGCACTAGAGGTAAAAGAAACGCCTAGTCCGGTATCCAATTTTCCTTTTTTGGTGGTAATGATCACTACACCATTACTAGCCCTAGCTCCATACAAAGCAGCAGCGTTAGGTCCTTTAAGTACAGAAATGGACTCAATGTCGTCTGGGTTGATATCCGAAACACCAGTACCCAAATCCGGAACACTGAATTCACCAGCCCCAGCAGTACTTAAACCACTGTTGTCAATTGGCACACCATCCACAACATATAGCGGCTGGTTGTTCCCGGTAATGGAGTTGTTACCCCGAATAACCACACGGGTACCACCACCAGGACCTGAAGTGGTCTTGGACACCACTACCCCTGCAACCTTACCGGCAAGAGAGTTTACAACGTTTGGCTCCTTTACCAAGGAAACCTCATCGCCCTGAATCTCAGTAACTGCATATCCCAGGGATTTTTTCTCCCTACTGATACCCAAAGCGGTCACCACCACTTCTCCAAGCTGCTCTGCATCTTCCTGCATAGTCAGGTTGATCGTGGCTCTTCCGTTCACCGGAACCTCTACAGTTCGCATTCCCAATGAAGAAAATACCAAGGTTGCATTTCCGCCTGACACGGTTATGCTGTAGTTTCCATCAAAATCGGATGATACACCATTACTGGTTCCTTTTTCAACAATGTTGACTCCAGGAAGCGGAACCCCCGCATCGTCAGAAACCGTTCCGGTAATTGTTTGCGCCAAAGCCCCCTGAATAGAGAACAACACCGCAAAAACAAGTACATACTTTAGTTTTTGAATCATGTTAGTTTTTTTTGTTTTGATTGTTAGATAATAGTCGAGTTTTAATTAACTTAAAGTTAACACAAAAAGTGAAAATCCCCAATACTTGAAGATTCCTGAAAAATTTTCGACCAACAACGGAGGTGAAAGGCCGAATGGCATATTTATTTCTTAAAATGACAAATGATTAGTTTTTATAATGGCAATGCCCTAAAATAAGGGTCTACAAATTGCATTTTTACTAATGCGACTTTTAAGGTAGGGTCATGCAACATCACAATGAAGACCCAAACGCATTACGATTATGAACAAGAGAGACAAACTTTTGCCTTACAATTATTTTATATTGTAGAGATTACGCAAAATAAGACCGGCCAAGTTAAAAACTGGCCGGTCTTTAGGCAATTAACTAAAACTAAAGTATTCATAACTGATTACTAGTCTTAAAAGTGCTACAATAGTATCTAGTAGGAAAAAAATTTAGACCAACGACTACGCTTGATAGCTCAACATCAAGGACCTAGATTACAAAAAGATTCCTGAACAAGTGTAATCCGGTAACTCCCTCAATGTTAATTGATAAAATAAAACACAAAGGAATTCCCTTTCTATTAGCGATAGCTCTCCTGAATTTCCAAAGCCGGCACTTTCCAAACCATTTCTTTGGTTTCAGGTATATTGGAAAGCAAGGTTGCCAGCTTTTCCTGTGCATGTTCAAAGCCTTCCCGGGAAGAGGATTCCATGATAATACGATTGGGTGTCACGGACAAAAGGTAAGTCCCTTCTTCCAACTCAGGGTTCATTTTAAGTAAAACATAGTTTCTCTCTGGCTCTTGTGTTCTAATCTTTGGTTCCCATCCCATTGCTTCTTGAAACATGGGCTTCAGTACAAACAAAGAAGTGTCATCGGTTTGGGAGTCAAACACAAAATAGGTTTCCCTTGTAAGCTCAAATTGTTGTTCACCCCCTTTTTCTTTAGCCTGAACAGGCCTTGGCGGCGCTCCTATATTATCCAAACAAGATAATGCCAAAAGAGCTAAAAGAAACACAATAACCACTTGTTTGTTCATAAGCATCTTATTTTAGGGGGTAGTACTCACCATCTTCAGTAATGATATATGACTTGCCCGTAAATGGACTTTTGGCCTGAATGGACCATCCAACCCTATGCACCTCAATATCCAATTCAACTTTTGTCCCATCTTTCAATACCAGCTTTGAATCAAGTTCAGCCAAATCCGTAGCCCATTTTCCATTCTTTGAACGATATTTTTTCTGTGCCCTGTATAATTTGTACAGCAACCATCTGATTTGCTCATCTCTTGGAATAACAAAGGAATCTTCATTACCCGCAACATTTGGGGAAAAATAGGCATATCCCCAATGTTCTGGCTCGTGCATGTTGATTACCCCTTGTGGAGACCACACCCAATTATATTCTCTGAGAAACTTGCCATTGGCATCCTTTTTTCTGGCATACTTCCCATTGGTCAACTCAAAGTCCCAGTTAACCCTGGAAAAGTTTACCCGCCAAAATTCACCTTCCGGTATTTTGTTACTTCCACTGGCCTCCTTAAGGACAGACCAAGGCATGGCTACCTCCACGCTCCAACCTTTGTCCAAATCGCTTGGATCATTAAGGGAACCATCTATATGCACCTCCGATTTAAGACCAAGAATCTCCCAACTGTCCACTACAGGACTATGCTCCCTGTAAGGTTTGGTCAGATAAAGATCCCAAACCGTGTTGAGGGCATTCATTTCAAATTCATAATAATTATGGGTGTCCCCATCTGGGTCAATGAATATCTCAAAATCGTTGTTGTAAAAAATAACAGTATCCCGTTGTTTCAGATTTGCCCATACATGGGGCTCCTTTAGCTCCGCAAAGAAGTATAGATAATCTTCGTCCCACAACATGCGCACATTGGTTTGGTAAGTAGGTGTTTTAACACCTTCGATATCTATAAAGTTTTCGGAGACTTGAGCTTTCTTCCATGCCATCTCTTTGGCTTGCCCATCAATGGTAAGAGGTTCATCAACCTTATACACTACCATTGATCGAGGTTCATTTATTTCCTGACCTGATCCTATGGCATACCCACACATCACCAAAATAAAAAAAAGCTTTTGAGCCATGTTCTTCATTTATCCACTACTGTTTTCGCATCTAGCATTACATTGATTGCAAACACTTTATGGCCACAACACCTTCAATGAAAATAAATTCCTTTCTTTGCCAAAAATGGAGCCTTGGGCCAAAATGATGTCTGAATCATGGTAAAAATTCCTAATTTAATCTGTATTTACAGTTTTTTATTAGACCAATGACAGCTGACCGAGGACAAATGTTTAAAAAAAGTAACCTTTTGTTTTAATGTATCTTCAAAAACAAATCAAGAATAAATTTTTAGTGAACGCCGTGGCAGAATACAAAATCACGGCATGGCACCATGTTGTGTTCTGGGCCATTTATTTCACTTTTAATTTTCTGAGGTGGGGGAGCTATTTTAACGATTACCTGTATTCTTTCAAGTCGAATCTCTTAGGGTTTCCCATTCATATTTTCCTGACATATTTTACCATTTATTATTTAATCCCAAAGTTCATATTCAAACGGAAGTTCTTCGCTTTCATCATCATTCTCATATCGAGTATTTTTCTGATGGTGTTCCTTAAATATCTTCTTACCTATAGCCTAATAAGCTACAACGTTTGGCCCGAAGGTCCTGAAACCCATAGCCTCACATTTAATTACGCCATAGTGATGATGCTCGGTGAACTCTATGTAATCACTTTTGTAGCTTCCATAAAATTGACCATTGATTGGTTGCGTGAAACAGGGCGGGTTGCCAAACTGGAAAAAGAGCAATTGGAGACCGAGCTTCGATTTCTACGGGCACAAATATCCCCGCATTTCTTTTTCAACACGCTCAACAATATTTACTCTCTTAGTCTTGAAAAGTCGGACAAAACCCCTGAGACCATCATAAAATTGTCCGACCTTATGCGGTACGTACTGTACGAGACCAAGGATAAGGACCAAAGCCTGGCCAAGGAAATTGTTTTCATAAAGAATTATCTAGATCTGGAGAAAATAAGATACAACCAAAACCTTCAACTTGATTTTAATGTCATTGGAAATCCAAAAGGCAAAAGAATCGCCCCTATGCTGTTGGTCCAGTTCATTGAAAATGCTTTTAAGCATGGCGCCCATCAGAATATCGGGAAAGTCAAGATAAGCATCGAGATAAAAATCGAAGAAAAATTCCTATACTTTAGAATTAGCAACACAAAACCCAAAAACCATATCTTGCCGACCAAAAAGAAAACGGGCGGCATAGGACTTTCCAATGTGGAGAAAAGATTAAAACTGCGTTATGGAGATGAAGAATACCGTTTGGGTATCTATGAGGAATCAGACGAATATGTTGTAAACTTAAAGCTCAAGCTCAGATGAAGTTAAAATGTGTGATTATTGATGATGAGCCCTTGGCAGTAAAGGTCATTCAAAACTATATTTCTCAAATAAAGGAACTGGAAGAAATAAAGGCTTTTAACAATGCCATTGACAGCCTTCCCTTTATCAGGGAACACAAACCCGACTTGCTTTTCTTGGACATAAACATGCCCATCATTGACGGTTTTAGTTTCTTGGACAGTTTGGACACCAAGCCTATGGTTGTCATTACATCGGCCCATGCAGAATATGCGGCCAAGGGTTTTGACTTGGAGGTATTGGACTATTTGGTAAAGCCCATAGCCTTGCCCCGATTTATAAAGGCTGTGAACAAAGCCATGACACATGTACAGAAACATCAAACATCCGGAACTGTACGGGAACATGTCTTTGTAAAGGTGGACAAGAAAAAAATGAAGAAAATCTATTTGGATGAAATCATTCTAGTGGAAAGCCTTAAGGATTACATTAAGATCATAACTGCCAATGGCAACTATGTTGTGCACAAAACTTTAAGTGCCTTTACCGAAGAGATTTCCAATGAAAAGTTTATCCGCATACATAGATCTTATACGGTTTCTTTGGACAAAATTGAGGCTTTGGAAGGGAATAGTGTAGAGATTGCAGGCAAAAGATACGTTATAGGCCGCAGCTATTTAGAAGATGTTAAAGCCCGTATTTTAGATCGCTCCATATCCCATACTGGAAGCAAATCCGATTCAACCGAATAGAAAAGTCAACACTTTTGCGCAATCTTATCTTGATCAAGCGCTATTTTTAGATTTTTAATCTTAGACCTATCAACGGAGCTTCTTCAAAAATAAATGCTTCCGAAAGCACATTTACTTTTGAAATAGCATAGTCTTGTGAAAAA
>JAUICT010000538.1 GCA_030429325.1 Bacteroidia bacterium | reverse complement strand
CACCAAACTGGGGGTAGGCAAGTTTCAATTGTTGCCCCGAAATGGTATCGCCTATAAAGCATTCATCCATCACAAAGGAAGATTCCATGAGTTTGAGTTGCCCAGAAGCAATGCCGAGGGAGTGGTAATGCAAGTAATAGAGCATCCAAACCGTTTTCAAATTAATATAAGTTCTACCTTTCGCCGGGGTATCGATGGTTTTTTATTTGTTGCGGAGCAGCGACAAGGGACAATCCTACATTCCAATTTAAATGGTCAGGAGTCAGGGGCCATTGTTACCCTGCCCAAAGAAGATTTGCAACATGGGGTTGTGCAGCTTGCCCTTTTCAACAATTTGGGCGAAATGATCAGTCAGCGTTTGGTGTTTCATAAACAGGAAGAAACTGTTTCCAAAGTGCAGTTGCTACCCTCCAAATCGGAATTCGGGCAGCAAGAGAAGGTGAGTTTGCGCATCCATCTAGCCCCTTCCATTGATGAAGGTAGGGGAAGGGCTTCTCTTTCGGTCATTAAGGTGGATGAACCAAGTGCCCCAGCCTCACAAAATTTGGATTTTCAAGATGACGAGGCCAAGCAGCTTTTGGATATACTACTGATGACCAAAGATGTTCGAACCTATGGTTCTTCATTGGGGACATCTTCCCATTTTTCTGGAAAAAGAACCGTTTTGGAAAAAGGAGTAACCCTTAGTGGAACCATCAAAAAATCGGTGGATCACCAATCTGTTCCGGCTTTGGTGTCCCTCTCCTATAAAAATGACGATGCCATTGGTTATGATCAGGTTCAAACCGATGAAAAGGGAAGATTTGAGTTCCGAAATCTGGATTTTCCTGATACCACCATGGTTATCCTGCAAGCCAAAAAATTGGACGTGGTTCCACGCAAAAAAGTAAGTAAAGAACAGCAAGTGTCAGATGTTTTCATTTCATTGGACAATGTGGGTCATCAGCAGGTGGCTGTGGGTGAGGCAATGAACGAATTGTTCCCAACCTTAAACCTTAACGAGGGTAAGCGGAACATTCAAGGCGACAGCAAGGAAGTTTACACCCTGGATGCGGATGACCATACCATAATCCTTGAGGAAGTAAAGGTGGAGTCAGATGAGTCCAAGAAAAAAGAATATTATGCAAAGCGTCGATTATTGATAAAGGATCCTTCGCATACGGTAGACTTTGATGAGGTTCCTAAAACCCTTATTGGAAGTGGGAGTTTGCTCAATGTCTTGCAAGGGAGGTTGCCTGGGGTTTCAATTCGTGGTAATGCAATATATCTGAGGGGAAATAGTTCTTTAAAAGGGAACAATCAAGCGTTGATTTTGATTGATAACATGCCTACAGATAGCTCGGCGGTCTTGGGACTAAGTCTCCATGAAATCGATTTTATAGACATTGTTAAAGGGCCCAGAACGGCCATTTATGGGGCGCGGGCAGGTAATGGCATAGTGGCCATCTACACCAAAACCGGTGTTCAAAAGCAAACCGAAAAGAAAACCAAAATCGCCATTCTTAGCTTTAAGCATCCGGGATTGGTGCAAGTGGACCAAAATACTTCCGAGAAAAATAAAACCCAGAAGGCAGATGTACTGTTTTGGAATCCAGACGTAGTTTTGGACAAACCAGAAACGACAATTTCCTTTAACACAGCTGATGCCGCGGGTACCTATCAAATTGTGTTGGATGGAGTTACTCCAAGTGGCGAACCACTTTTGGCGCGAACATATATCGAGGTGAAATAATGCCAATAAAATTTCAGTAGTGCGAATGACAAAAATGATATCCATTGTATTGTTGATGGCTTGTGTGGCCTTGTCTTGGAGCGAATGGACTCCCCAAGAAAATGCACCCGATTGGGTCGAAAATTTTGATGGTTCAAATGGATTGGACACCACAAGATGGTCCAAAATTCCCAGAGGAGGAGCAGATTGGAATCGTCGTATGAGCGATTATGATAGTTGCTAT
>JAUICT010000537.1 GCA_030429325.1 Bacteroidia bacterium | reverse complement strand
TGATGTAATCCATGATCTTGTTGGGTACAAAGTCTGCAATGTCACGCTGGGCCTCTTCGGTACTTCCACCGATGTGTGGTGTCAAAATTACATTGGAAAGTCCTTGCAATGGTGTTTCAAACGGACCGTTGCTTCGCGGTTCAGAAGGGTATACATCCACTGCTGCCCCACCTAGTTTTCCACTCTTCAGTGCTGCTGCCAAGGCATCTATATCGACCACAAAACCTCGTGACAGGTTAATGAGCATGGCTCCATCCTTCATTTGGTTGATTTCCCGCTCCCCTATAAGGTTTTTATTGGCTTTGTTATCATCCACATGTAGACTGATCACATCCGAAACGGACAATAGATCTTCCAAAGTGCTGCACTTTACCGCATTGCCCAAAGCCAATTGGTCGGACACGTCGTAATAGTATACGCGCATCCCCATGGATTCCGCCAAAACAGACATTTGTTTTCCGATGTTTCCGTATCCAACTATCCCTAGGTTTTTGCCCCGCACCTCTCTTGAATTGGCTGCAGTCTTGTTCCACTCTCCGTTATGGATTTCGGTACTACGTGTAAAAATGCTACGCTTGAGCATAATAATCTGGCCTATGGCCAGCTCCACTACGGAACGGGTATTGCTATACGGTGCGTTGAACACCACAACCCCTTTTTTCTTGCTGTATTCCAAATCTATTTGAGTGGTCCCGATACAGAAAGCACCTACTACCAACAATTTATTGGCAGCGTCCAAAACTTTCTGGGTCACTTGGGTCTTGGAGCGTATCCCCAACACATGCACTCCCTTTATTCGCTCAATGAGCTCTTCCTCGGGAAGGCTGTGCTTTACCAATTCTACGGAAAATCCTTCTTCCGATAGGTTCTTAAACGCATCGGGGTGGACATTCTCAAGCAATAATATCTTGATTCGGTTCTTGGGATAGGATAGGTTTCGTGGCAAATCGTTCACAAATAAAAATTCATCTAGGTTAGGTGCAACATGATCTGCGTTGTTAGTCGCTTTTTCGCGATGCACATTTTCAGTATAGGCAAAAAACTTATGGGCAATTCCGGCCTCACGCATTACATAATCGCTATAGCCGTCACCAATTACCTGAACCTCTCCGTCCAAGTTCAAGTTTTTTAAACATTCTATTTTTCCATTATGGGAAGCAAGAACGTTGGCTTCATCGAATCCAATGATGTTTCCTTCTTCATCAAATTTAAAGGTATTGGCATAAACCCGGTCGGATGGAATATTATACTCTTCAACAATAGGATCAATGAATTCCTTGAATCCGCAGGAAATCACATAGATATCATCCGAAAACTCTTCAAAAAATTCCTTGTTTGAAGCAATGGATTTGGAAATTTTATAACGTAGTTCGCCCACCAACTGCTCTAAATCGTTCTTGTGGGCCTTTAAAAGGCGTATTCTTTTTTCCAAGGATTCCGTAAACGATATGTCCCCATCAATCCCCAGATTGGTAATTCTTTGGATTTCATTTACAATTTCATCCTTGTTGGATTTTCCTTTAAGGGTAATTTCAGCCAAGACATCCAATGCCTCTACCCGAGTTAGTGTACTGTCAAAATCGAAAACGTACTTGCGTCCCACTTCCACCATGATGCTCTCAAAAAAATTAAGGCGTAAAATTAAGCATTAATTCCATCATCCAAATTGCAACCCCACCAAAACCTTACAGAATTACGGATAAATCAAAAAACGCTTTTAAAATGTTTGAAATGCCACCCAAAATCCACTTTTTTGTAATTATTGCAATCAAAACCAACGACGGGTAATCTTGGAATACATCCGATATTCCTTTCCAAATACCTCCTCCAGTGCTTTTTCCTCATGTCTTATCTGAAAATGGTTCATATAGGATACAAATCCGGCAGCCAACAGGGTGTTGAATGCATTTCCCAGCCAAAGGCCGAAAGCCAATAAAAACAAGAGCATGCCCAAATAC
>JAUICT010000536.1 GCA_030429325.1 Bacteroidia bacterium | reverse complement strand
AGAAATATTGATCCTATAGGCGAAATCTTCCAACCACCGGTTCATTAAGTACCAGCCAATAGGGGTTGCAATGAGTATTGATATTAATATCAGCTTTACAAAATCAAAAGTGAGTAATTGATATATGCTTTTGAAAGGAGCCCCAAGAACCATACGGATGCTAATTTCCTTTTTACGCTGTTCCACCAAAAATGCGGAAAGGGCAAAGAGACCTAAACAAGCGACAAGGATGGCAAATAGGGCAAAGCTGTTGAATATTTTTCCCATACGCTGGACATCATCATGCATTTGGGCAAACTCTTGATCCAAAAAAGTATATTCAAATGCTTGTTGAGGCACATAGTCTTGCCAAATGGCTTCTATGGCATGGATTGCCCTTGTGGTTTCCCCTTTATTCAGTTTTACCGATACCATGCTTGGGCTATTACCAATGACCAATGAGACCGGGGCAATTTCTTCTTTGAGATTCTTATAGTGAAAATCCTCAAGAACACCAATTATGGTCCAATCTTCCCCATTATTGATACGTTTGCCTATGGGATCATTAAATCCTAGTTCCTTGGCCATGGACGAATTGATGACTATGGCAGATGAATCACTGGCAAATTCCTTGGAAAATACCCTTCCGTTTTTAAGCTGAAGCCCAAGGGTTTGTATATAATCATAATCTACTCGCCAAATTTGTGCAGGAACCGAGATTTCTTGTGTTCCATCACGTAGTAGACCAAATGTGTTTCCATTCCGCTTTGTGCCTTCAATGGGAAGGTAATCACTTATGGTAGCTGTTTTTACATTGGATAGCCCAAGAAGCCGTTCTTTAAAGGACTCCGTGTTGTTTCTTAGTAAATTGGTTCCCTTGATGACCAATACTTGCTCCTTGTTGAACCCCAGTTTCTTGTCCAAAATGAAGTTCATTTGCTTATAGATAATCAAAGTGCCAATGATCAAAACCACTGAAGTGGTAAACTGAAAAACAACGAGTCCACTGCGAAGTTTTCCACTTTTGCTTCCCGTACTCAAGGACCCCTTGAGCACGTTCACCGGTTTAAAAGCGGATAGATAAAATGCAGGGTATAGGCCTGCAATAATCCCTATGATTAAGGCCGCTATTCCTATTATGGGAAGGAACCACCATGTTTCCCAAGGCATACCTATGTTTTTGGCCGCAATGGAATTGAAAGTAGGGAGCAGTCCCCAGGCCAATAAGACCCCAATAACAAAGGAAATTATGCTAAAAAGGATGGACTCGGTTAAAAATTGGCTTACCAAATCGCCCCGAAAAGCTCCCACCGTCTTTTTCAATCCAACCTCTTTGGCCCTATTGGCAGATTTTGCTGTGGACAAGTTGATGAAGTTTATTACCGCCAACAACAAAACAAACCCGGCAATGGCAGCGAACAGCCAGACAAATCGAATATCGCCATGGTTTAACCCATCTCCCATCTTTAAATCTGATTTTAAGTGGATGTCACCAATAGGCTGCAATTTATACTCCAATGTTTTTAAAACCTCCATGAACTTCTCTCCCCTCATCCTTTCGCGGTAGGCAGGAATGACAAAATTTTCGAGAATTGAGCCCATCTTTTTCTCCAAAGAGACAACATCAACATTGTCATCGAGCAATACATAGGTGAAATAATTATTGTTGGACCAACTCATATTGGTGTCCTCAATCGCCAAAAGGAAGTCAAAATCCATATGTGACTTTTTGGAAAGATCTTCCTTAATGATTCCTGTTATCGTATAGGGTCTAGTGGAATTATCGTCAAGAAAAACCGTTTTTCCCACAGCATTGCCATCGGGGAAATATTTGGCCGCCTTTGAGGCCGTCATTGCAACACTACCTGGATTTACAAGCAGATTTTCAGGATTGCCCTGTTCCAACTCCCATTCCAATAGGTCAAAAACGGATTGGTCTGCATATACGAAGCCCTCTTCAAAGTTGTTTTGGGTTGTTCCTT
>JAUICT010000535.1 GCA_030429325.1 Bacteroidia bacterium | reverse complement strand
TCGGTAAAGGCTTGAACGGACAATACGTTTATAAAAGTTAAATGAAGCCGTCATGCTGAATTCAGTTCAGCATCGCATTGACCTGTTTCCAAAAAGATGGGAACCTGAAACAAGTTCAGGTTGACGAAAGTAACCCTAAATAATGTAGTTCTTGACTGCTCCTTCGGACAGGGTCAGAAATGGGGTGGAGTCTTGATGTCATTTCGAGTGTAACGAGAAATCTCATCATATTTCACCCGTAACTTTTAGATTTCTCACAGCTCCTTCGACTTTGCTCAGGACAGGGTTCAGGGCATGGTTCTCGACTGCGCTCGAACTGACATAAAAAAAGAAAGAGCCCCGGACGGGACTCTCTCATTAGGTATGTATGGAAAATTGAACCTAATTGGCTTCTTTGGCCGCAAAGTAACGGTACAAAGGCGCCATTTTTTCTTCGTAAGACATGTTGTCCCAGTCTTTGGCCTTGCTGCTTGGGGCCATTTTGGTAGTCGCAGGATTTACCTCCGTGGTTTGTACCACCAACAAGGGCCTTAGGTCTGCATTATCATGTTCGCTGGAAAAAAAAGATATCATTGTTGCTCCAGCATTAGCCTCCGTGGTCAATCGCAAACGCATACCTTTATTAAGGTTGTCTGGGTCGCCGCAAATCCATTTGGTCACAAAATCACGTGGCAAAGGGATGGCTATCCAACCTATATTTTGTGAAGTAGTTGTAATCGATGGTATATAATGGGTATAGCCGTCCGAACCCGGAAATGGATTTGTATCCCATAAACTTCCAGCTCCTGTTAAAAAACCCCAAGTATCAACTTGATTGGCAGTGGTCCATGAAACTATAGTTTCATCAAACAAGGGATCTGTATCTTCGTAAAAACCGAGATGTATATATCCAGGAACAGCATTGGCAGCTGAAGAACCACCAGAATATAAATATAATATGGCTTGGTCTACCCTATAACTGTCACCACAGTTGGTATTATCGGTATCAAATGCTGTATTTACAATATCCGAAATACCACCAAAACGCAATAAAGAGCGCCTTGCACCATTTACGTTGTCCAAATCTTCACGAATCCGAAAAAAGTCATTGTTGGCATCATTTACTCCATCTGGGCTTATTTGTGCATCCTGTGTTCCAGTGTAACCATTATACCCATTTTGAAAATAGAACTCCATATTGGGTTTGTCGCTACCGTCTTGGCCATCAGCACCATCATTACCAGCACAATCCAAGGCATCAAACATACCGTCTTGGTTAATGTCCTCTGCTTCGTCTTCAGCACCATTGCCGTTTAAATCCCAACAAGCAAGACCATCGGCACCTGGAGCACCTGGGGTTCCTTGACCTGTTGGACCAGTGGGGCCCGTAGGACCAATTTCACCTTGGTCTCCTTTACAAGAGGCCATAATTATGGACATACCCAAAAGGGCCATGCCCAGTACTTTCATTGATTTCATAATTTTTTATTTTACCGTTATTAGAAACCAAAAGTACGTGGGGCCATTGGGTATTTTAGGGCCTAGTTGATGCATGCCCCTTTCCAATTGACGGATGGGCCTTTAGAATTGATAGATGCAAAGTACGTGTGCGAATTTTCGGATAGGACGTGTTGTGGATCAGTTAAAATCTACCTTGACCAACTGCTTTTTGCTGCCGCGTTTGGCATAGAAAAGCATATTGCCCCCACTTAGGTCCTTTAAGGGTTTGGAGACCATTAAGGGCAAACGGGCCTCTTGTTGGTCTATGATCTTTTCATAGTCCATTACCCCATTTTGGTCCAAAGAGATCATAAAGACATTGCGGTTACGGCTAAACCCTTGCTTAAAAATGAGACGCTCGTTGCCAATAAGTTGCGGATTGTCCGCTGCGGTGCAGATAAAGAAGTAGGTGTTACCGTCTTTGCAGTAGGAGCTGTAGGAAGCATAGTCGCCATCACCTTGGGTAACCTCGGTCTTGTTAATGTTGCGCACCCAAT
>JAUICT010000046.1 GCA_030429325.1 Bacteroidia bacterium | reverse complement strand
GGATCTCCCACCGGGCTTTATTTCAAAGAATTGAAAATTATTTTACAGCGTAGTCTTTATAGATAGCTTCTTCAAAGGCTTCCCAATGGGCGTCCGTCATCCTACCAGGAGTAAATAGACAGATACCTGCTGCCCCATTTTCCATGGATACTTGAATGGCTTCTGCAATTTCTTCGGGCAATAACCCATGATTCTCCGGATCTTTTTCGTCACCCTTCTTTTCCGGTTTTGGACAAATGAACAGTCCGCTGTATACCGGTGCTCCGTCTTTAGCTGTGGCCACTTCCTCAGCAACCATTTCTCCAACCCATTCAGGGCCTTCCAAATAAAAATCATTGTAGTTCATGGGATAAATGGCATCCAAGTTCCATTTTCCCCAATCCTGTCTCACCAATTTTTTTGCTATGGATGGGCCAGGAAAAACAGCTCCATTGATTTTCTTGTTCTTGGAATGCACCACTTCAGTCAGGCGGTTCACCATATTGGTGATCAAATCATATCTAAATTGTTTCCACTCCATGACCTGTGAAGGGTCTTCCGCCTCTAGAATATCGATTCCTGTTTTGTCTTTGAATGTTGATGTACAATCGTCACAGTAACAGTAATCGAACTGTGGAAACTCCCTGTCCATCACCAATCCGTACTTGTCCCATAGGCCACGAGCCAAGATCACATCAGGAAAACGGATATAATCCAAATGGATGCCATCCACGTGTTCAACCTCGGCAACACTGCCATAGAGGTCGGCCAAAAAGTTATACACCCCTTCCTTGCTGGGGCACAAAAAGGTATAATGTGAAACATAGGCAGGCTTATCAAAAGCCGACTCACCTTTTCCATTTACAGCATACCATTCTTCTTTCAGCTTTGGATTCTTGCCCTGTACCATGGTAGGAATCCATGTGTGAAACTCCATTCCAGCTTCTTTCACAAGCTTCCCAACCCTTCTGTACGTTTCAGGGTCGTGTCCGCCATTATACATAAGCCCATCGATACCCTTTGCCTTGAGGTCGGCAAACTTTGTGGTCAACTCTTCGTCCGTGGCTTCACCAGGTCCGTAATCCCATGCATAAACAGGGATTTTAGTCTTCGTTGGAGACTCTTTCTCCCCTTCTTTGTCCTTACATGACATAATTGTGATGGCCAAAACCATCAACACTAAAAATTTCTGCATTTCTTGTTTTTTTGATTTAGTCAGGCATGAATTTAATTAATCCCAATGGCAATAAACCCAAAATTTAGACCAACAACATTACATACCAACCCAACGTCCGTTAAAAATATTCTTTCTTTTATTTAAAGCCTAAAAGCTTGGTTTTCATCTTTTTTTGACGTCTTAAATCACATTGACAACCTTTTCTTCATCTTCCCCGTGCAACCCTCCAATTTTTCTTCTGTCCTTAGGTCGAGTGAATCAAAAAACGATTTAGTCTAAACCTATAATTCAAAAAATCACAAATGAAACAAAAAAAGAAACGGCATGGCCCGCTATTATGGCTTTTGGGTCTATGTCTATCATTGAGTCCATCGCTCATGCATGGGCAAAACAATTTTACCATTAGTGGAAAAATTTCGGATAGTTCCAATGGGGAGACCCTATTTGGCACTTCCATTTTTCTGCGTGGCACCGATATTGGTGCCATTAGCAACGAATACGGGTTTTATTCCATCAGCGCTCCGCAGGGGAGCTATACCCTCGTGTTTTCGTATATGGGCTACAACGAAATGACCCGAGAGATTGTTTTGGACCAAAACATGACCCTTGACGTAGAATTGTTGGAGGTATCCACCCAACTTGATGAGGTAGAGGTCACTGCTGAAGAACCGGAACGCGCCCTACTTCGCAAGCCCGAAATGAGTGTTTCCAAACTCAACATAAAAACGGTTAAACAGATGCCTGTTGTTTTGGGCGAAGTGGATATCATCAAGTCTTTACAGATCCTCCCCGGGGTCACCAACAATGGAGAAGGTTCCAGCGGGTTTCACGTACGCGGAGGAGCCGTGGACCAAAACTTGGTGCTTCTGGATGAGGCCATTATATACAACACCTCCCACTTGCTGGGTTTTTTCTCCGTTTTCAATGCGGATGCCGTAAAAGATCTTAAACTATACAAAGGGGGCATTCCTGCAAGGTTCGGAGGCCGGGTATCTTCCGTTCTGGATGTGCGACAGAAAGATGGGAACAGTAAAAACTTTGCCATGACCGGTGGAATTGGTGCCATTTCCAGCAGATTGGCCCTTGAAGGCCCCATGTTCAACGACCGTGGATCTTTCTTGGTTGCTGGAAGAGGCTCCTACGCCCACCTGTTTTTAAAACTAGCCGGTGAGGAAAACAGTGCCAGTTTTTACGATCTTAACCTAAAAACAAATTACAACCTCAACAAAAACAACAGACTCTACCTTTCGGGGTACTTTGGGCGAGATCTTTTCAATTTTGGAGGTTCTTTTAGCAGTAGTTATGGGAATGCTTCGGGTAACCTTCGTTGGAACCACATTTTTAATGATCGTCTATTTTCCAACCTTTCCCTGATTTTCAGTAATTATGATTATGAATTGGGAATCGACTTTTTTGATTTTGATTGGGTTTCATCCATCCAAAACTATAATATCAAGTACGATCTTAAGTATTATTTCAGTGATGCCTTCAAACTCGATTTTGGAGCAGGTACCATAAAGTATGTGTTTGATCCCGGAAGGATAAAACCCACTGATCCAAGCTCTGCCATCAATGAACTGCAATTGGACAAAAAACGTGCTCTGGAGAGTGCAGCCTATATTAATGCGGAACATAAGCTTACGGATAGATTAACGGCGCAGTATGGCATCCGCTTCAGTCATTTTAACCGGATGGGCGGACAACCCTTGAACGAATATCTAGATGACAGACCTTTGGTCTACAACAGCACACTTCGTATTTATGAGAGGCAAGACCCCATCAATGAGATCAACTATAAAAAAAGCGAAAGCATTGAAACATTCAGCAATTTGGAGCCCCGCGTTTCCTTGGCGTACCAACTCAATGAACTCTCATCGGTAAAATTGGGATACTCCAGAGCAGCTCAGTACATTCATCTATTATCCAATACCTCTTCGGTTACCCCCATTGATGTGTGGACCCCGAGTGGCAAGTACATAGAGCCTCAGCTTTCCGACCAATTCGCCTTAGGCTATTTTAGAAATTTCAAAGACAAGGTGTATTCCATGGAGGTGGAAACCTTCTATAAAACAGTGGATAACCGGATTGATTATATTGATGGTTCCGACTTAATCGGAAACAACACCATTGAGCGTGAGATTTTGAGCGGTGAATCCAGAGCATACGGGGTTGAGCTATTGCTTCGGAAGAATGAAGGTGTCTTTACTGGGTGGTTGGCCTACACCCTATCCAAATCGGAACAAAGAACACCCGGCGGGGATGCTGGTGGGCCGGGAATCAACAATGGGGACTGGTACAGTACTCCACATGACCGCACCCATGACATCTCTCTTACAGGAGCTTATGCTTTAAACGATAAATGGAGTTTTGGGGCCAATGCCATTTTTCAGACAGGAAGGCCAGTAACCTATCCGAATGGTCAATACCAATATGAAGGAATTTCCATTGCCAACTATTCGGAACGCAATGCAGATCGTTTACCTGCTTATCATAGGTTGGATATTTCCGCCACCTATCGCCCTAACAGGAAACCGCAAAACAGATGGAAAGGTGAATGGGTCTTTGGCATTTACAATGTGTTCAACAGGAGAAATGCCGCATCCATATCCTTTGGACAAAACTTGGAAACTGGAGCCAATGAAGCCAGTAGAACCGCCATTTTCGGCATAGTTCCATCTGTAACGTACAACTTTAAATTTTAAACTCATGAAATCATTTTATAAAGTTTGCATTGGCCTATTATTCTTGGCGGCATCGTGCACCGATGTTATTGAAGTAGATGTTCCCGAAGGTCCAGAGCGGTTGGTCGTGGAAGCTTCCTTGGATTGGCAAAAAGGAACCTCTGGGAATAATCAGACCGTGGTATTGAGCACTTCCACCCCTTTCTTTGCCGAACAAAAATTTGCTCCTGTTCTTGGGGCTTCTGTCAGAGTCATTAACTTGGACAAATCCACGGAATTTGTGTTCGAAAGTCAAAATAACGGACAGTACACTACCTCATCTTTTGTGCCAATCGTAGGGGATACCTACCGCCTTGAAGTAATTTACAACGGTGAAACCTATACGGCCACTGAAACCCTGTCCCCCTTGGTTGACACTATTGAAGTAACCCAATCCAAGGATGCGGGTGAGGATGAAGACGCCCTTGAAGTAAATGTTACTTTTGAAGACCCAGAAGGTCTTGGAAACTATTACTTCCTTCGCTTTAAAAGTCAGGATGACCTTTTGCCCGAACTCTATTACATCAAAGACGAGTTCATTGATGGCAACACGGCCACATTTTATTATGAAAAACTGGAAGACGAGGATAGTGTGGAAGAATTTGAACCCGGAGACATGGTGGATATTGCCTTGATGGGCATTTCGCAGCAGTACCATGATTATCTCCGTCTTTTGGTAGACCAGTATGAAAATGCCGGAACCCCGTTCAGCCCTACACCGGTTCCGTTGGTTGGTAACTGTGTGAACATGGACAACCCCAACAATATTGCCTACGGGTATTTTAGGGTAACTGAAGTTATTCAGACCAGTTATACTTTTCAATAATTCAAGCAAGCATTCCTTTTCCATAGGTCTGGGAATGCTTTCTTTTCTTTCTTCCCGGAATATAAAATTTCCCTACCCCACAAATTGCCTCCCTACACCATACATTTTGCGTGGGAAAAACCAGTAGTTCCCCTCATTTTCAGTTGACTTTATGCATTTATCTTGTTTTTTAAGTGGTTCATATACAGTTTTTTACTATATTTATTAGAACCGACTGTTTACAACCTCCCCCTTGCATTCTTCTCGGCAAGTCCCATTTCTAAATAGATCTTTGTACTTGCGCACCATGTTGATTCACAACGCTTGAAATTAAGCAAGTTGCCTTTTAACTACAGATTTGCACAACCCGTAAATCAATGTTTTGAAAACATCGACAATTCTGGTTTATTCAACCCATAAACATTGCGCAAAACATTCACTGCGCATAGAATACTGTATGGGTAGAAAAACATACGCCATAAGAGTAAGACTTCACTTCTCTAATTACACATCGCATTATAACATATTCCCCGGCCCTGTGGTCGGGGTATTTTTTTACTAACCTAAAATCAACAAACAATGAAAAAAATTCTTTTATCATTTGCAGCACTGACTCTTTTAATCTGTGCTTGCCAACAAAATCCCGTGAGATACACACAGGATTCACCAGAGATTGATACTGTTAAAAAATTGATTGCCAATTATGACAGTAAAAACTATGATACCAGCATGTATGCTGATACCTCCAAGACCTACTACAATTCCAATGACAATGCCATGTCTGCCTCCCAAACCATGGATTATCACAGGCAGTCCGAAGTAAATTATGCTTCCAGGGGGTTCAAGAGTGATCATCAAGAATATGAAATGGTGGTTACCGATGATGGTGAGACATGGGTAAACTGTTGGTTACAATGGGAGTGTACCCTCGCAGCCAACGGTAAGGAAATAGCCGTTCCCGTCCACCTGACCCTCCAATTTGTAGACGGCAAAATTGTCAAGGAATATGGCTACTGGGACCCTACCGAAATTGTATTGGAGCTCCAAAAAATTGAAGCCGAGGCCAAGATGATGGAGGAAGAACAAACAGAATAATCATAAACTATACTAAAACTAAACACGATGAGACGATTACTTTTAACACTAACACTAGCGCCTATTTTAATAATGGCCCAACAGACAGATCAACCACCAATCTTTATGAATGTGATGATGACCCCACATCCAGAAAAAATTGAAGCATTTGAAGCCGGCGTAGCGGCCCATAACAAGAAATACCACACCAGTGACCCAGGTCAGGTAAGTGTATTTTGGGTGGCCAGCGGCGAAAATTCAGGAAAATATGTGTGGAGCATGGGGCCAACTTCATGGGCGGCCATGGACGATGTAAGCAATTACGATGATGCACATACCCAAGACTGGAATACCAATGTGGCTGCAAATGCACTAGCTAAAATGGAAACCACCTATTGGAAAAACGACCCTAAGCATTCCAATTTCAGCAGGGATTTCAACCTAAAGAACCTGTCCATTTTTATGGTTGATGTAAAGCGGTTCAAGCAGATGGAGTTTGCTTCAATTTTGGATAGGGTGCATAAAGTTTTCAAAACCAAAGATCCAGACCACCAATGGGGTTCCTATTTTAATGAGCTTCCCAATATGGACGGGCAAGATTATGTTTGGGTCGATTTTTTTGAAAAATCAGCTTGGATGGGAGAAGAAGATAAGTTTATGCAGTGGTATGAAGAAGTCCATGGCGCAGGCAGCTTTTCTGGTTTCCTAAAAGATGTTGAAGCTGCCACAAATGGTGACCGTGGCGAACTATGGATCTATAGAGGTGACCTCAGTGGTTCAAGCGGTGAGGTGAAGTCAAGGAGTAGCGGCCAGTAATTTTGTAGGATTTCAGCTTCAAAAAAGTGCCGAAGGATTGCATTTCATCGAAAAAACGGGGTTTGGACGCGGAAAGAAGCCATTTTCAGCGTACCTATAACATGAACCTATTAATTAAACCCCATACGATGAGAACAAAAATCTTTATTTACGCACTGAGTTTTATCCTTTTTGCATTTATTGGCTGTTCTGATGACGCTGAAAATGGCAATACAGACACCATGGGAAGGTTAACAGTTCAGTTGACCGACGCCCCTTTCCCGTTTGATATGGTGGCAGAGGCCAATGTTACTGTCTTTAAAATCGACGCCCGATTAAAGGATGGTCAAGAAGGAAAAACGGACGAAGAAGAGACTGGTTCTTCCTTTGTTACACTAATGGAAGAAGAGATTTCCGTAAACCTTTTGGATTTGACCAATGGAACCATGGAAACCATGGCAGATTTGGATGTTCCTGCAGGAACTTATGATCTGATCCGGGTCTATGTAAAAGGCGTAAATGTAGTATTGACCGATGATCGCACCTTTGACCTTAAGGTTCCAAGTGGTGAGCAGACCGGGATTAAAATATTCATTGATCCTGCTCTTACCGTGGCAGGTGGTTTGTCCAGCGATTTATTGTTGGATTTTGATGTAAGCCGCTCTTTTGTAGCGAAGGGTAATGTGAATTCTGTTGATGGCATCACAGGATTCAACTTTAAACCTGTAATCAAGGTCAGTAACCTGTCCACCGCAGGTACTTTGAGTGGATTGGTCACTACCATGGATGGGGAATCTTCCGTTGCAGTGGAAGACGCCCAAATTTCCGTGTTGGATATAGACGAGGAGCCTGTAATCTCCGGAGCTACCAATGTGGATGGAAACTATACCATAATGGGACTCAATGCCGGCACCTATAAAGTATTTGCCTCTATGAACGGATTTGTGAACACCGATACCGTAGAAGTTGAAATTGTAGCTGCCAACAAGACCATACAAGACTTTGTTTTGGAAGCTGAAGTGGTTGAGGAAGGCAACTAGTCTCCTATTGATATTGAAGCAAAAAAAGCGGGGCAATGCCCCGCTTTTTTATTTTTTACCTAAAATCGCATGAACACGTATTTGTATCTTTGGATTCATTATTCCATAACGTTACCATTCCATGTACATTCCGCACCATTACAAAAATGAGAATCTTGATGAAGTGAAGGATTTTTTAACCCAAAACAGTTTTGGTATCTTGATCAATACTGTTGATGGGAAACCTTGGGGCACTCATATTCCTCTAGAATTGGATACCGACCAAACTGGCAAGGATGTTCTGGTGGGTCACATCTCAAAAGCCAATCCACAATGGAAAAATTTTAGCAGTCCTTCAGAGGTGTTGTGCATTTTTAATGGGCCCCATACCTATGTTTCTTCATCATGGTATAAAGAAGAGGAGGTTCCCACATGGAACTATATTGCCGTACACATCTATGGAAAAGTCACCATTTTGGATGAAGAACAGACCATGGCTTCTTTACATAAACTTGTGGATAAATACGAGCAAAACTCAAAAAATCCCATTTCCTTGCATCAGATGTCGCCAAAGACCTTACGCCAGGTAAAGGGGGTGGTAGGCTTCCAAGTTGAAATCACGGAGATTCAGGCAGCCTATAAGCTTTCGCAGACCCGAGTTAAGGATCATCCCAAAATCATCTCTGAGCTTAACGAAGTCAACGACCCCGGAAGCAACACCATTGCCGATATCATGAAAAGACGAAAGTCTTGACGATTTATTCGTTATCCTGATAAATAGCATCGGCCCAATTGGAATATCGGGGATTGTCCACATGCATGATCCATATCTCGTCGGTATACTTGCCTTTCATTTTGGACCGATAGGCCGCATAGGCATCTTCATTTTCCTGATACTTGGCCAAATACACATAATTAAGACCGTTATCAGGGTTTTTAAAGTATTCCACATCCAGTCCTTTTGCCTTCAGCTTATTCATGAAATCTTTCAGGTATCTCTCATTTTTAAAGACATTGGCCACAATATAATGCCCTTTCCCTACCCCATCCAAATTGATGAACTTTTCAATGGGTTTGTAATCTCCTCCAGAAAAGGAACCGCTTGATTTTTTAACTGTATGGTTCTGATTATTGGTTGAGTTGGCCGCCAATTGCGTTTCTGACATACTCTTCGCCAAGGAATCCAGGTCTTCCGTATTGGCCAAATACAACTTTTGCGCTTTCGCTTCTATATCGGGTCTGGTATTCCCCGTTTGCTGCTTCACCATATGCATGACCATTTCAAACCGTTTTTCCAAATCACGTTGCCTATTCTGCTCCATAGAATCCATCCTAAAAATAAGCTCGTTGATCACTGCATAATTATCTTCTTGCTGTGCCCTTAATTTTTCCAACTGTTCTTCCCAAAATGCCAAACCTTCTTTGTTGGTAGGTCGCAATGTGGTCTCCACATCCAATTTGCTTTTCTGAACTTCCTTTTTTGACTTTTTGGCATCGGCTACCAAAGTTCCCTCGATGGGCTTTGAACCATCGTTTTCCGTTTCATTGGAAACCATAACGTTCTTGGACAAGGTTGGCACAAAGGAATAGGCTATGGACACCTCATGGGTAACCCCAAGATTTATTAGGTTGTTGTTGATGTTCTTTTCAAAATTATAGCCAAAGGAAAGTCTGCGGTTCAAGTTGAACCCTGTTCCGGCTGAAGCTCCATAAAACTGGTCGTATCCTCCTTGAATCCAACCCAATTTGGGAAGGTCCAAAATAACCCCACCTCCAAAAATGGGATCATTGCTTCCCGAAAATCTTGCCCTTGCCAAAGGCATTAGTCTACCATCTTCCAAAATCCCGCGGCCATTTTCAAACTCATGGGCAAACTGAACATGTCCAGAAAAAGTCTTTTCCGAAATATTGGTCAAAGACTTACCGGATTTTATATTGTAATCCACCAAATTTTGGGCAAAGACCCCAAAATCGAACTTCCCTAGGGAAAGGTTCAATCCTGGTTGAAAAGAAATGATGGAATTTTCGGAAGCCTCATTCAACAAGGGATCATCCTCAAGTGCAACAGCCCTATCCGGGTCAAAACTACTTACATAATAAGGAATGTTCACCCCAAAGGTGAGACTGCTTTTTTGCCCCAATTGTATCCCATGGGAATAATTGGCCATTACCCCTAAGTTGGAGATGACACCGGATTTTTGGTTA
>JAUICT010000534.1 GCA_030429325.1 Bacteroidia bacterium | reverse complement strand
CCAACAGGATGATATTGTGAACACCGAATCCAAGAAAGTGTTCTATACCTTGGAGGATGAACAGATTGCAGAACAGGAGTTAACGCCTGAGGCTACATCGGTACAGGAGGTGAAGATTCAAAAAACGCCAATTGAACCGGAACCTACATTGGTGAAACATACTTTGGAAGTGGAAGAAGAAGAGGAGGTAAAGCCCAAAACTCAGGAAATGGACCTTATCCCAACAACAAGCTATATCCGAAACTTCAATGTATTCTATGACGAAGTGGTCCCAGAAAATGTAGACGATGATTTTATCATCATTGAAGCAAAAAACATCATTAACGAAATAGAGGTGATAGAACCAGAAGTGGTATCGCCAAAAGTCAAGGAAAAAGAAAGCGAAGACCAATTTGCCCTAAGTTTTGACATGCCACTGAACAATCCCGTTCAAGAAGAAGATGAAAAAGAGCATACCATTACGTTTGATTTGGGAGATGATGTAAAAGATATCGATGTAAATGAATATGTAGAGGTAAAACCAGTTCTGGAATACAAAAACCAAGGAGAAACAAGGTACAATTTGGAAGAATACATGGAATTGGAAACCAAGTTGACCGGAGCCAAATCCAAAGCTGAAACGCATGAGCCTAAGCTGATGGAAAACGAACTGGTTTTTGAAAAGAAAACCATTAAGGTAGAGGCCAAGGCCGAGGAAGACAATTCAGGTAATATAGATCCCTTTAACAGTTCTATCAGTGATCTTTTAAAAGACCGAGCGGACGAGCGTAGGAGAAAATTGAAAAATTTTAACTATAAGTTCCAAAATAACCGGAACAGTATAGATGAAATAGAGAAGCAGCCTGCCTATAAAAGACAAGGAGTGGACCTGAACGACGTTCCAAAGGAACAAAAAGTATCCAGGACCACATTGGGTGAGGATAGCAACGATGATTTACAATTGCGTTCCAACAACTCATTTTTGCACGATAATGTTGATTAGTAGTGTTTAAAATTGAAATCCATTTTAATGGAAATCATGAACCCGGAAGTTAATAGACTTTCGGGTTTATTTTTTATCTTCGCAGCCCAAAATAAGTTCAAATGGATTTGCAAGAAAAGGTGATGACAGAAATGAAGGCTGCAATGAAGGCCAAGGACACTGTTGCCCTGGAATCATTGCGAGCCATTAAATCGGCAATTTTGTTGGCGAAAACCGATAAAGGAGCTGGTTCCGAGCTTTCCGAGGAAGAGGAAGTGAAGTTGGTCCAAAAGCTGGTCAAGCAACGTAAGGACAGTGCCGCCATTTTTCAGGAGCAAGGCCGTGAAGATTTGGCCGAACCCGAATTGGCACAGGTGGCCATTATTGAAAAGTTCTTGCCGGAACAACTTTCGGAAGAGGAAATAGAAAAAGTGGTGGTACAGACCATTGATTCCATTGGTGCTTCAGGAATGCAGGATATGGGCAAGGTTATGGGCATCGTTTCCAAGGAATTGGCCGGTCAGGCAGACGGAAAGACCATTTCAAACATTGTAAAGACAAAATTGAGCTCATAAATATCAAGGCCGCGTAGTTCAACTGGATAGAATATCAGATTTCGGCTCTGAGGGTTGGGGGTTCGAATCCTCCCGCGGTCACTAAAAACTACACGTTTGAATTTGAAAAGCCTGAGACATTTGTCTCAGGCTTTTTTTATAGCTTTTAATGGGTTTTTCTATGAATGCCCTTCTCATCCCCAATTGATTTAATACAAACTCGGTGGTCGCCAACTCTTCAGAAAGGTATTTTTGACTATATTTCGTAGGATATATAACCCCACTTAAAACGAAATATGAAGAGACGGAATTTTTTGTCCTCGGTTTCTGCCGGAACTAGCGGCATATTACTGGTAGGACCAATGGTTTCCAATGCCAAATCACCCAAGAAAGGTTATGCTTTTACAACAACTACAAAGGAGTTAAAGGCCGATGTGGTTATTGCCGGGGGTGGATTGGGGGGCTTTG
>JAUICT010000533.1 GCA_030429325.1 Bacteroidia bacterium | reverse complement strand
TATCAATAGGGATACAAAAGCATGGATGCGAAGCTTTAGAATTAAAAAAAGCAGTACGGATATACCAACAATGACCGCAAGAAGTAAATTGACTTCAATCATTTGAGCTGTCTTAGGATTTCTTCTACGATTTTATTTGATTCTTGTGCAATGGACACGGTGATTGCCTTTGAAGGGGGCTCAAGGGTTTCGAACTGTGATTTTAATAACCCAAGTGGCATGAAATGGTCTTTTCTGCTCGCCAAACGCGATTGTATCAAATCAAAAGAACCATCCAGATAGATAAACTTAAGTTGTTGGCCCATTCCCGATTTTAGGATGCTTCTATAGGTTTTCTTCAGTGCCGAACAGGCTATGATCACTCCTGAGTCTTTATGCTCCAGAGCCAAAGCGTTCAACCGTAAAAGCCAACCTTTCCGGTCTACATCGTTCAATGGAATTCCAGATGACATTTTTTGAATGTTCGCTTCAGGATGAAAATCATCTCCATCAAAAAAAGGATAACCCAACTGATCGGCAAGCAATTTGCCAATTGTGGTTTTTCCAGTACCACTGACGCCCATAACAACAAGGACTTTACTGTTCTTGACCATGACATATGTTGTTTAGTTGGTCTGAAACTGCCTTAAAGATGTTTTTAGGTTCTGTTTTGTGGTCCACCCAGAGTATATTTTGATTTTTCCGCAGCCAAGTCAGTTGCCGTTTGGCAAAACGCCTTGTGTTCTTTTTGATTTCTGAAACAGCAGTGTCCAGAGGACAATGTCCGTCAAGATATTCAAAAAGTTCTTTGTAGCCAACCGTTTGTAGGGCATTCAGATGCCTGTAAGGATGTAACTTTTGTACTTCCTCCAACAAACCAGCCTGCATCATAAGGTCTACCCGGGTGTTGATGCGTTTGTATATGACCTCTCTTGGCGCTTCTATGCCCACATAAAGGGCTTTGAACTCTCTTTTGGGTTTGGATTGATTCAAGAACGTGGAATAGGGTTTGTCCGCAGCTATGGATACTTCCAAAGCTCTTATCAATCGGTGTGGGTTTTCAAGATCAACAATTTTATAGTAGGATGGGTCTCGTTCCTTTAATTCCTCTTGTAGGGAGCTTAGTCCCTCTTCATTCAACTTTTGATTTAAGGATTCCCTGATTTTGGGATTTACTTCCGGAAATTCATCCAAACCGTTTACCACGGCATCCACATACAGGCCACTTCCTCCAACCATTATGGCAACGTCTTGCTTTCGAAACAACTTACTCAATAATTCAATGGCATCTTTTTCAAAATCCCCAACGGAATAAGGGTCAAAAATGCTTTTATGTTGAATGAAATGGTGCACAGCGGCCTTTAACTCCTCCTTGGAAGGCACTGCGGTACCTATTTCCATTTCTTTGAAAAATTGCCGGGAATCGGCAGATATGATTTCGGAGTTAAACTGTTGGGCCAATCCAATGCCCAAGGCAGTTTTTCCTATGGCAGTGGGCCCCACTACCGCTATGAGTACCTTGCAGTTCATAGCGTATGGCCACAATTATAACAATGGGTAGCGTCATCTCGATGTCCTTCGGCGGAGCAGCTTGGGCAAGCTTGTGTGTTTAGATGTACCATTTTCTTGGCTCCTTCTACTTCTTTTTTATTTCGGGAGAACTCTGCGGTAACTATGCCTGTGGGAACTGCAATGATCCCGTAACCTAATATCATGATTACCGTAGCTAGGAACTGTCCTAGGCTGGTCTGTGGGGTAATGTCGCCAAAACCCACTGTGGTGAGGGTTACAATGGTCCAATAAATACTCCGGGGAATGCTGGTGAAACCTGAATCATCTCCTTCAACAAGATACATTAGGGTGCCTAAGATTACTGAAAGTATCAGTACAACATAAATGAAAACGGCTATTTTGGTACGACTGGCTTTTAAAGCTGACTGTAATTGGGAAGCTTCCCCAATAAACTTCACCAATTTTAGTATCCGGAAAATACGCAGTAATCGGAA
>JAUICT010000532.1 GCA_030429325.1 Bacteroidia bacterium | reverse complement strand
AAAAGGGCGGTATTCTGTTAATCGAATCCCAATAATCGGTGAAATCCTTAGTCTATGACCTCAAATCCGCAGTAGGGTACCAAAACCTCAGGGATTTTAATGCCATCTTTGGTCTGATAGTTTTCCAGGATTCCGGCCAGAACTCTTGGAAGGGCCAAAGCGCTTCCGTTCAGGGTGTGGGCCAACTGGCTTTTTCCATTTTCATCCTTAAAGCGTAGCTTTAACCGATTGGCTTGGAACGTTTCAAAATTGGAAACAGAACTGATTTCCAACCAACGGTCCTGAGCCGTGGAGAACACCTCAAAATCATAGGTTAGGGCAGAGGTGAAGCCTAAATCGCCGCCACAGAGACGAAGAATACGATAGGGCAATTTCAAATCCTGAAGTAGGCCCTTGACGTGTTCCACCATTTCATCCAAGGCGGCATAGGAATTGTTGGAGTGCTCCATGCGAACAATCTCCACCTTATCAAACTGATGTAGGCGGTTAAGGCCGCGTACATGGGCGCCGTAGCTTCCGGCTTCCCTTCTAAAACAAGGGGTGTAGCCTGTATATTTTATGGGAAAATCGGATTCGGCCAAAATATCATCCCTATGCAAATTGGTAATGGGTACTTCCGCCGTGGGTATCAAGTACAGGTCATCTGCGGTAACATGGTACATTTGCCCTTCTTTGTCGGGTAATTGTCCTGTTCCATAACCAGAGGCCTCATTCACCATGAGAGGTGGCTGAACTTCGGTGTACCCGGCTTCGGTGTTTTTGTCCAAAAAATAGGAAATGAGCGCGCGCTGCAAACGGGCACCTTTTCCTTTGTAAACGGGGAAACCCGCTCCGGAAACCTTTACGCCGAGCTCAAAATCGATGATGTCATATTTTTTGGCCAGTTCCCAGTGGGGCAACGCACCTTCTTCAAGAGGTGGGATATCGCCTTCCCTAAAAATTTCTTCGTTGTCCTCGTCCGTATTTCCCGCAGGAACAGATTCATGGGGTACATTTGGAATTTGATATAACTGCTCCTGTAAGGCAGCCGCTGTTACATTCAAATCATCCCCCAACTGTTTTGAGGCTTCCTTTAGTCCAGCGGTTTTTTCTTTAAGGGTATTGGCTTCCTGTGCCTTTCCAGATTTGAAAAGCATGCCAATCTCTTTGGAAAGTTTGTTGGATTCGGCCAAGGTTGCATCCAGTTCAGTTTGGATGGAACGTCTTTTTTCATCCAGTTCGATGATTTTTGACAGCATGGGTTCGGCATCAATGTTACGTTTTTTTAAAGCTGTAATGATGCTTTCCTTATTTTCCCGAATCGTTTGTAATTGAAGCATGGCCTAGTTTTGAGTCGCAAATTTAATTCAATCTGAAGACGTGCCAAACAATTATTCTTTTTGAGAGGGTAGGATCCAATCGTTGTGGGCAAAATGTTTCCAAGGAACGCTGGCTAAATCGACCTTTGGGTCTATAAACTCATAGTACTTACCTTGATTGATTTTTACCTTGTTGGTAACGAATACTTGGACATCTTCACCTTTGTTGGCGTAGTCCTTTTTTAAATGTTGGGCAAACTGCCATGCAAAATCAGGATAACAGGCTACTCTTCTACGCTGTTTTTTGGTGAGGTAATCCCCAAGGTCAATAAACGTTACTTTATCTGTTTTTTTGTTTACCACTCTATACCGAATGGTTCCGGACCTACTGCGTAGCATCATCCGCCAACTGAGCCTATGACCTTCTTCGGTCCATAAAACATCATCTTGAAAGGCATGATGGCGCAACGGGAGAATGAGCTGTACAAGAAAATAGCCGCCCAAGATGCCCAATATCCATTTGTGATTTTTGGGCAGTATTTGGGTTTGTTCAACAACCACCTTTTTGGTTTTTAAAAATAGATTTCTAATGGTTTGGGGCTCAAAAAAGAAGACCGTGAATGCCAAGGATAGGTAAGGGAAAATCCCAATTTGAAATACTATACTGTTGAACAAATGGAAAAAAATGGC
>JAUICT010000045.1 GCA_030429325.1 Bacteroidia bacterium | reverse complement strand
CCTTTTTGGGTCGGGGTGTTGTCCGACACCGTTTTTTGGGACGAGTTGCAGGCAAACATCAGGCCCAAAGCAAACAAGGAGATTTTTTTCATTATCAGGATAGTTTTCAAAATTTACCAAAAATAGTCAAAAGATTACTAAAGAATTGGGTGTGCGCAGATTAACTTTCTCAAGCCCTTTATGTATCTTGGCACCCTGTTTTGAAGCGTCATCGCATAATATAAATCGGTGGAATATCCGTAGTTGAAAAGGATTCAGATCATGGGCAAAAACAAAAGTATCATTGTGGTTGGTGGTGGCATTGTTGGCCTTTCAACCGCATATTTTTTACACAAGGAAGGACATGAGGTCACGGTTTTGGACAAGTCGGATATTACCTCTGGCGCTTCCTTTGTCAATGCGGGTTACTTGACCCCAAGCCATATTATTCCATTGGCATCTCCGGGAATGATTTCCAAGGGAATAAGATACATGTTCAACTCATCAAGTCCATTCTACATGAAACCGCGATGGGATGTTGATTTCCTTAAATGGGCTTGGTATTTTAAAAAATCTTCTACGCAGGTCAAGGTTGATGATGCCATGCCTGTGATCAGGGACATTAACTTGATCAGTAGGGAATTGTATGAAGGTATGAAGGCTTCCGGTGATTTGGGAAATTTTCATTTGGAGGACAAAGGACTGTTGATGGTCTACCAGACGGAAAAAGCCCGTGACCATGAACTCGAAGTGATGGAGAAGGCTGTTACTTTAGGATTGGAGGGTAGGCATTTGGACAAAAATGAGCTACAAAAAATAGAGCCCAATGTGAAGCTAAATGCAGAGGGAGCCATCCTCTATGAATGTGATAGACATACCACGCCTCCACAGATCATGAAAAATATGCTCAAATATCTTGAAGCAAATGGAGTAGTCATAAAAAGAGGGGAGGAGGTACTAAATTTTATTGTTACAGAAGGGGTCATATCCCAAGTGGAGACCAATGCTGGAAACTATACTGCGGACGAAGTTGTCTTTGCCGCAGGCTCTTGGACCTCTGAACTTTCCAAAAAACTAAGACTACGATTGCCGTTGCAGGGCGGAAAAGGCTATAGAATCAATATGGAGTCCCATACAGGAATAACCATGCCGGCCATTTTAATGGAAGCAAAGATGGCGGTTACCCCAATGGAAGGCTTTACCCGTTTTGCGGGAACTATGGAGTTTTCAGGAATCAACAACACTATTCGTAAAGAAAGGGTGGATGCCATTGCACGAGGAGCCGAAAGGTATTATGAAGGGTTGAAAATTTCCGAAGAAGACAAGAGAAATGCGCAATGTGGACTACGACCTGTAACCCCAGATGGACTACCTTACATTGGACGGCCCAAAGGGTATGGCAATCTTATAATAGCTACAGGTCATGCAATGATGGGGTGGAGCCTAGGCCCCGCAACCGGTAAATTTGTAACAGAACTTGTATCTGGAAAGAAGCCTTCCATGGATTTAGGTCCTTTTGATCCAGATAGAAAATTCTGAGGTCATATTTTCTTTGGGTTAATTTAGGCATAGTATGTGCTATAAATTTTTTAGTTGCTCTTTTAAGAAGTAATTTTACCCTATGATAAAAAACTACGCTACATTTTCTTTTTTGCTTTTTTTCCTGAATCTTCATTTGTACCCACAAGAGGTTCGCATATTTCGAGTAGGGGATTTTGATCTGAACGGAAATGTAAAGTCTTGTTTGGTCATTACAGACTATGGTAGGGAGTCTTTTGAATTTAATCCTGAAGGAATTTTAACAAAGACAGTGACGCAATACAATGATTCGGACCAAGACATTACCTACTATAAATATGAAGGGGGTGAGTTGGTTGAAAAACGTATGGAAAGCTACAAAAACAGTACGTTGGATGCATCAACTTCCATGGCCAATTTCTATTCCATAGACACGGTTCCCCAACGTAAGGTTTTGGAGAAAATCATTTCGTACGACAAACAGTTTTTGGAGCAACAAGTGTACGAATATGATGATGAAGGCAAACTGATAAAAATAATAACATCCAATGCTGAAGGCGTGGATGAAACCACTTTTGAGTATACTCCATATAAAAATGAACTTACCGTAAGCACTTTCACCAATGGTATTCTGGAAAAATCGGTTCGCACATCGGAGCGCAAAAACGCCAAAGGAACACAAAAGGTGATTCTAACCAAGGAATATATAGATGGTGAACCCAACAGGGCAACTGAAGAGGTTTTTAACGCCAATGAAAAACTGGTGACCAGCGAATACTTCCTTTATGACATCGGAGAGAAGGAATTCGTTTCCCAGAAAAAGCTTTTTTATTATTACTCGGACGGGGTATTAAGCAAAGTGGTAACAAAGACCCTGACCACCGAAGCCGTTGAAGAGTACATTTTCCAATTTGATAATCATGAGCCGAAGAACTGGGTAAAACAGATTGTTACTCCAAACAACACCTACACCACTCGTGTGATAGCCTACTATCCCGAGAAGGAAGAAGTTAAAGAGGGAGAAAAACCAAAGAAATAAGGGCTAAACCAACCCTTGGATGATTTCGGGCTTTACTTCATGACCACCTTCAAACATGACTACTTCGGCTTTCCCCTGAAATAGCACATCCAGTTTTATTTTTTCTGATGTAAGGCGTTCTGCGGTCAGGTGTTCATCCTTATCCCCATAAACAACTTTTATTTGGGTTTTTTCCAAGTCAAGGAAATAAAAATCTTCCTTTTTTAATTCATTGGGGATACCGCCAGCATATAGGACCAAGAGTTTGCATTGGAGTTTTCTACGGGATAAAAATCTAGTGGCCACAGACACCCCTTGGGAAAAGCCAAAGAAGACAAGGTTAATATGGGAGGGGAGTTGTTCTGCCTCTAGGACGGCATCCACGTACCGGAGTACATTTTCCATTTCCATGGCAGTATTTTCTTTGGTCAACCAACTGGCCCCTACGTATTTATATTCGTTTTTAAGGTAATATTTTGAAGGAGCTTGGGGAACTATGATATAATTCTCTTCGGGATCAAGTCCTGCAAAATACTTCACAAAATATCTACTTAAATAGCCAATACCATGAAACACCAACCATACATTCTTGGTTTTTTCATTGAGGGAGTTATGCGTGAGATAAGTGTTTTGGGTTGTGTACTGTACAGTTTTTTCGCTAGGGGACATAAAGTGGTTTTGCTTAATACTATTGACAAAGCTTTGCGTAATTTTACAAAAAATAGAAGGATGCAAGACCATAAAGATAAGATTCTGTCCGTTTGCAATTCAATCTGCAAAGGGACATTAATGGAAACTTTGGAAATAGAGTATATTGATGTTGGTGAAAATTTTTTGTTGGCCCGTATGCCCGTTAGCTCCAAAGTGCACCAACCAGACGGGGTGCTCCATGGTGGGGCAACCGTAGCGCTGGCCGAAAGTGTGGGCAGTGCTGCATCCTATATTTTTTTAGATGGCAATAAGTTTTTTGTAAGGGGTATTGAGATTGCCGCCAACCACGTTAGATCCATCAAAGAAGGTTTCGTATTCGCTAGGGCCTCTATATTGCATAAAGGCCGAACTACCCAGCTTTGGGAAATTAAGGTCACCGATGAAGAAGGAAAACTAATTTCCAACTGTAAACTGACAACCATTGCCCTACCAAGAGAATAAAGATTTTGAAACTGTTATTGGGAGAGTTGGCGATTGCCTTAAGGAGGGATTGCCTTTCTGTATTTATAGAAAGCCCAATCTGAGTCAAATAACAGCTGTTTTTCAATTGGAGGATGCGCTACACTCCGTAGTGGATTTCAGTGAAAAGGGCTTTGTTTTTGCCCCGTTCCAATTCGAAAACGGTGCAGTGCTACTTAAACCAGATGAGATTTTTGTAACCCAATTGGAGCATTCCGAACATTCTTCATTTGGTGAAATTCAACTTTCGGAAATAGGTAGAAATGATCATTTGGAGTTGATTAAAAAAGGCATTGAGGAAATCAATACAGGCCGATTATCCAAAGTGGTACTTTCAAGAAAACTGGAAGCGGAAACAAAACTTTCCCCGCCTGAAATTTTCACCCAACTTTTGCAGCATTACCCCAATGCATTCTGTTATCTTTTTTACCACCCAAAAATTGGTACTTGGTGCGGGGCTACACCAGAGACTTTAATGACCATTCAAAACCGGGAAATAAAAACCATGTCCTTGGCAGCTACCTTGCCTTTTGTGGAAGGTGAAGTGCCCCAATGGAAGGAAAAGGAACTTGAGGAGCAGCAAATGGTTTCGGATTATATTCGTGAGCGTCTGACAGGACTGATGGAATCTTTGGATATAGAGGAAGCTAAATCGGTCAGGGCCGGAAACCTATGGCATTTAAAGTCGAAAATCAACGGAAAAATGTTGCCCAAAACTTCGGTGAACAAGATTGTTTCGTTGTTGCATCCAACCCCGGCTGTTTGTGGTATTCCAACCCAAGAAGCCAAGGAGTTTATCCTAAAACATGAAAATTATAGGCGAACTTATTATACCGGCTTTTTGGGAGAACTCAACCTGAACCATACTGATGGAACCTCTTTGTACGTAAACTTAAGGTGCATGGAACTCAAGGGGCAAACAGCCTCGATTTATGTGGGAGGTGGTATTACAAAAGCATCTGACCCTGAACGGGAATGGGTTGAAACCCAGAACAAAAGCAAGACCATGCTCAACATCCTTTAATTTGCCGCCTCTTTATTTAGGGGAATATGGTTTTCAGATGTATTTTTGTGGGCCATGATGTACTCAGATATTCCCTCGGCCCAAACGTTGGTTTTGTATTTTAAGTCCCGAGGTGTCAGAAATATTGTCATTTCTCCGGGGTCTAGAAACGCCCCATTGACTTTGGGATTTACCAAGAACCCATTTTTTAAGTGTTTCAGTATTATTGATGAGCGCTGTGCCGCTTTTTTTGCCTTGGGAATGGCCCAACAATTGCAAGAGCCCGTGGCGGCCATATGTTCGTCAGGTAGTGCATTGTTGAATTATTATCCCGCCGTTGCCGAAGCATTTTACAGCGACATTCCCTTGATTGTGGTTTCGGCAGATAGACCTAGCTACCGGATTGATATTGGGGATGGACAGACCATCCGTCAAGAAAACGTGTTGGACAAGCACATAGGGTATAGTACCAATTTAAAACAGGACGTTTCCCATGCGCCTGCGCTAGTGGCCAAATATGGCAAGAACATTTTACAGGAATCCCAGGAGAGTATCCAAGCGTACAACGAAACTGAAATTGGAAAGGCTCTGCAGGTTGCGCTTTTGGAAAAATCCCCTGTGCACATCAATATTCCTTTTGAGGAACCACTCTACGGAACGGTTGCTGAAACTCCTATAGCCATTGAAGAAATTCATGAGGGGGTTAATAAGACCTCAATATTGGATTTGAACGATTTCAAGAAAGTATGGGAAGCTAGTGGGAGAAAAATGGTTTTGGTAGGGGTAAATCAACCCAATGCCATAGAAAAAGAAGTGCTCCAAGTTTTGGCCCAGGATGGAAACACCTTGGTATTTACGGAAACTACCTCGAATCTACATCACCAGGATTTTTTTCCGAGCATAGACAGTATTGTGGCTCCTATTGAAAAATCCGAAAATCGCGATGAGCTTTTTCAAGAATTACAACCCGATTTACTGGTTACTTTTGGTGGACTGATCGTTTCCAAAAAAATAAAGGCGTTTTTACGAAAATACCAACCCAAGAACCACTGGCATGTAGATTCCAAAAAGGCATATGACACTTTCTATTGTCTTTCCCATCATATTAAGATGGAGCCCAATGCATTTTTGAAGCGTGTTTGCACCTTGAATAAAGAACCCAGTGATTACAAGCTAAAATGGCTAGGGGTAAAAAACAACTATGAAGAAAAACGGAACGCCTATCTTGGACAAATCCCGTTTTCGGATTTTGTGGTTTTCAATGAGATTCTTCATCAAATACCCAAAGGGTATCAGGTACATTTGGCCAACAGTTCTACAGTGAGGTATACGCAATTGTTTCCCATGCAGCCTTCTTTGAAGGTGTTCTGCAATCGCGGTACAAGCGGTATCGATGGAAGTACCTCCACCGCAATCGGAGCCTCTGTTTTTGCAGAAAGTCCCACTGTTTTGATTACGGGCGACCTTAGTTTTTTCTACGATAGCAACGCCCTTTGGAACACCAATATTCGCCCTGATTTTAGGATTATATTGATCAATAATTCCGGAGGAGGAATTTTCAGGATCCTGCCGGGCAATGAGGATACTGTGGAGTTTTCCACCTTTTTTGAGACCCATCATGCGCATACGGCCGAGCATTTGGCCAAGATGTACGGCTTCACCTATGAAACTGCCCATAACGAGGAACAGTTGCATACATGTTTGAATGGTTTTTATGATGAATCCACCAATCCCAAGATTCTTGAGATTCATACTCCCAGAAAGCTGAACGATAAAATTTTGCTTGGCTACTTCGATTTCATATCTTAGGGGATGGTATAAATCATCAACATTAACCATTTTAAAATGAGCAAAAGAGACGAACTTATCCAAAAGTACGCAGAGGAAATCAAGACCAAATTTGGAGAGACCCCCAACATGGACCTTTTGACCAAGGTGACCGTAGGACTTGGCCCTGCTGTTTACAATTTGGACGCTTCAAAGGTTTCTGGTTCCAATGAAAAGGAATTGGAAACGGTAAAAAACAATTTCTTGATCAAAAAATTGGGACTTTCAGACGGTCCAGCCCTTACTGACGCCATAAACAAGGTAATAGATGCCTATGGCAGGTCGGACAAGAACAAGTACCGTGCTGTAATTTATTATATGTTGGCCAAACATTTCAACAAGGAATCTGTTTACAACTAAGGCAACACAGAAAAGAATAGAGCTGCCCAACAGGCAGCTTTTTTTATACCCAGAATTTCAATATACCTTTACACTATGATACAATTGGGCAGCCATAACACATTAAAAGTTTTACGTAGCACTAGCATTGGTCTTTTCCTTGGAGATGATGAAGGGACGGAAGTACTTCTACCCAACAAATATGTTCCAGAGGATTTTAAGATAGACATGGACTTGGAGGTGTTTTGCTATTTGGACAACAACGAGCGTCCCATAGCCACAACCCTTGAGCCAAAAATTACAAGGAATGGCTTTGCTTTTCTTGAAGTTGTGGAAGTGGGTGAATTTGGTGCTTTTATGGACTGGGGGTTGGAAAAACACTTGTTGGTTCCATTCAAGGAACAGGCCCTACGAATGGAGGAGGGCAAAAAGTATGTTGTACACTGTTATTTGGACGAAAAAACCTTTAGACTGACCGGCTCAAGTAGAATTGATAGATTTTTGTCCAATGCCGATGTGGCCTATGAGATCAATGATGAAGTTGATTTGTTGGTATATCGAAGAACGCCCTTGGGTTGGGAGGTAATCGTAGATGGAAAATACAAAGGGCTTATTTTTGAAAGTGATGTATTTAGGCCATTGACCAATGGAGATAGTCTAAAAGGCTATGTGAAAAATGTGAGGGCGGATAAGAAAATAGATTTGTCCCTCAAGCCCATTGGAGCCAAGATGCTGGAGCCCACTGCAAAAATAATCTACGATAAGCTTGTGCAAAATGATGGTTTTCTGCCTTTGCATGATAAATCATCTCCTGAAGAAATACAGTATACCCTGCACCTGAGCAAGAAAGCTTTTAAGAAAGGGGTAGGTATTCTGTATCGCCAAAGGAAGATAAACCTTCAGGACGATGGAATATATCTTTTGTGATTCTAGTTGGTACCTTCAAGAAACAACCACTTGAATTAAAGGGATTTTGATACCGCTGGGTTTTTTTCTTTCAACAAAAACTTTACATTTGTACATATGTAGATTAACTCATTGACAGTTATGTGCTTAGCACAAACTTAGAATCCGTAACTCCCTAGTAATATGCCTTTTATTGAAGAAAGCGATTTATTGGACCTTCACAAGGACATAGATAAGGCCCAGATTATTAATGAAAGACTTTTAGACCAGATAAAGTATAAGAACAAGGATTTGCGCAAGATTAGATTGCAGCGCAACATACTTTTAGGGTTTGTGGGTCTTTTTGTGATAGGGACTTTGGCTATTACTTCGTTTACTGCGGGATTGAGTAGCAAACAATCGTACGAGAACCAAAACAATCTTTTGGTTTCCATAGATAGTCTGGATGCCATTAAAACAAGGATAGATAATCTTAAAAGTCAAAACGAGGAGCTTAGCTTGGTAAAAGAGTTTTACTTGGCCAAGGAATTCCTGAACAAAGAAAAAATATATTCCGTACAGGTGAAATCCTTTGTGGACAACAATGTAACCTTGGCATCTGAGGCGCTGACCAATACTCTTTTTGTCAAGACCAATCCGTTCTATGCCTATTCCCTTGGTAATTTTGAAACCTTGGATGAAGCACAGACTTTTAGAAAGCAATTGGTACAGATGGGCTTTAAGGATGCCTTTGTAGCATCATACCAAGACGGAAAAAGAATAAAAATAGAAGACCCGTATTAATCTTGGGAAATATTAAGGCCTGGGTACAGGCTGCCAGACTTCGCACACTTCCATTATCATTATCTGGAATTATTGTAGGAACCGCCTTGGCAACAAAACAGGGCTTTTTTGACTTGGGCATTTTTGTCTTGGCACTCATGACAACAGTTGGCTTTCAGGTGACCTCAAATTTTGCCAATGACTATGGCGATGGGGTAAAAGGCACCGACAATGAAGACCGTATTGGACCCGCCAGGGCCCTTCAAAGTGGATGGCTTACGCGTTCTGCCTTAAAAAAGGGAATTATTGTTTCCATAGTCATCTCCCTGCTTTTGGCCATTGGGTTGGTTTACTTGGCATTTGGTCTGGACAATCTACCTTACATACTACTTTTTTTAGCCCTTGGTTTTTTGAGTATCTGGGCGGCCATTAAATATACCATGGGCTCAAATCCATACGGCTATATGGGATTGGGAGATGTGTTCGTCTTTTTGTTTTTCGGACTCTTGGGGGTGTTGGGAAGTATGTTCCTGTATACAAAAACCATAGGTTTTACTTCTCTTTTTTTGGCTGTGGCGATAGGACTGTTGTGTGTTGGGGTTTTAAATTTGAACAATTTAAGGGATGTGGTGTCCGATAAAAAACATGGTAAGAACACATTGGTGGTAAAAATGGGATTTAAGAACGGAAAGCGATATCATTTCCTGTTGTTGATTATGGCCTTTATTTGCTGTACAGTATATATTTTGATGGAAGATTTAACGGTATTGCAATCTATTTTCTTGGTCGCTTTTGTGCCGATTTTTATTCATCTAAAAAAAGTTATGTCCACACAAGAGCCTGGAGCCTTGGATGGTGAACTTAAAAAATTAGCGCTAAGCACTTTTTTATTGGCCATACTCTTCTATACATCAGTAAATTATTTTTTGTAATTTTGAGATATAACCAGATAAACTTTAATGAACGTGGAGCAACCGATTAAAATTTTGATTGTAGAGGACAATGTCATCATAGCAGATGATATGCAGTCCATGTTGGAAGAGATTGGTTATGAGATCGTGGACAACGTCATCGTGTATGAACAGGCAGTAGAGGTGTTGAAGAACAACCATGTTGATTTGGTTCTTATCGATATTATTCTGGCTTCCGACAAAACGGGCATTGACTTAGGAAAGCATATCCGTGAGGTTTATAATATTCCCTTCATTTTTGTCACATCCAACTCAGACAGGGCCACAGTGGAAAATGCAAAGACGGTAAAACCAGATGGCTATTTGGTAAAACCCTTTGAGCAACAGGATTTGTATACGTCCATTGAAATTGCACTTTCCAATTTTAATTATTCAAAAAAGGATGATCCCAAAGC
>JAUICT010000531.1 GCA_030429325.1 Bacteroidia bacterium | reverse complement strand
TTAAAAATCGTATGGTGGTATTGCTGGATATGTAGCTCGTTATGTCTTGACTAAAAGAACCGCTTGTGGAGCCTGCAAATGTATCTAAAGTGGTGTATGAAGAACCATCACTGGAAATTTGGACAGATAGGGTCTCACCAGATTCAAGACTAGAGGTTTGCCAATCAAAAGTGAGGGTTGCTGCAGTGTATCCGCTCAAGTCGGCCCTTCTTCTAATATTTTCGCTCCATATATAGCTGAACCTTAGTTCATTTCCGGTTATCCGTATGTAGCCACTCGAAGCGGAGTTGTCATCGCCAGACTCAATCCAATTTGTGGCCCAATTTTGAGAGCCATTATTATTGGAATACGATACCGAACTAAAAGTGTCGGAAAAAGTATCTTGGGCGGAAACTGTTAGGGAAAACAGTACCACTACAACCAAGTATAGTTTGTTGTGAGGTTTTTTCATGGTAAAAGTTGAGAAACTAAACCACTATAAAAGTAGTAGAGTTGATGCAGGTGTTCTAATATTTGTTGTGTAGCCGTGCATTTCATCGGTAAAACCTAGGGGACATGAAGTTTACCAGCTTGTGTAGGAGGTTGCTTTCCAGAATTATGGAATGCGGTAAAAGCCATTTTGTTTTAACAGAAATGCCTGTACTTTCCTATCTTTGGGGCTTGGAATGATGTATATCTGATGAGTTTATTCAAAAAAATATTTTCAAAAGAAAAGAAAGAAACCCTTGATAAAGGTCTTGAAAAGTCGAAAACCAGCTTCTTTGGCAAGTTGGGTAAGGCCGTGGCCGGAAAATCCAAGGTAGATGATGAGGTGTTGGACAGTCTTGAGGAGGTCTTGGTTACTTCGGATGTAGGAGTGAACACTACCCTAAAGATCATTGACCGTATTGAGGAGCGTGTTTCCCGTGATAAATATATGGGTACAGACGAGCTCAATACCATTTTGAGAGAAGAAATAGCCGGTCTTCTATCGGAAACCCATGTGGGGGAGGAGACTGAGTTTTCCACTCCTTCGGATAAAAAACCGTATGTGATCATGGTGGTTGGTGTAAATGGGGTGGGAAAGACCACTACCATTGGCAAATTGGCCCATCAGTTTAAAAACCGAGGATTAAAAGTGGTTTTGGGGGCTGCAGATACCTTTAGGGCTGCTGCCATTGACCAGCTGGAAGTATGGGCCAAGCGTGTGGATGTCCCCATTGTTAAACAAAAGATGGGAAGTGATCCCGCATCTGTGGCATTTGATACCTTGAACTCTGCTGTAGCGGAGAATGCCGATGTGGTCTTGGTGGACACTGCTGGCCGACTTCATAACAAGGTCAACCTTATGAACGAGCTTTCCAAGGTGAAGCGGGTAATGCAAAAAGTGGTGCCCGATGCTCCGCATGAAGTTTTATTGGTGCTGGATGGTTCTACTGGGCAAAACGCCTTTGAGCAGGCCAAACAGTTTACCAAGGCTACCGAAGTCACCAGTTTGGCCGTGACCAAATTGGATGGTACGGCAAAGGGTGGGGTGGTCATTGGAATTTCAGACCAGTTCCAGATTCCTGTAAAATACATCGGAGTGGGTGAAGGTATAGAAGATCTTCAAGTCTTTAACAAATACGAGTTTGTGGATTCGTTTTTTACTATGTAGCATGGCAACAATGGCAAGCAACTTGAAATTGGTGATCAAATTGTCAATTTGGTGTGTTGTTATTGCTTCCCATGCGCAGATTGCCCATCCCAAGGCCAGTCCTTTTTCTTCAGTAATGCAGGAGGTAGGGTTGTCTAAAATTACGGTTGAATATTCCCGTCCGGCAGTTCGGGGTAGACAAATTTTTGGTCATTTGGTGCCTTATGGACGTATTTGGAGGGTTGGGGCTAATGAATCCACCAAAATTACGGTCAGTACAGACATGGAAGTCAAGGGGAATCTATTGCCCAAAGGAACTTATGCACTTTATGCTTTTCCCGAATTGGATGCTTGGGAAATTGCATTTCACACGAACACGGGTCACTGGGGAGAT
>JAUICT010000044.1 GCA_030429325.1 Bacteroidia bacterium | reverse complement strand
ACCTCCTCAAAGGGTAATCCAGACTCCCCACCTCCATGCAAAAACAGCAACAATCCAAATCTTTCGGTATCACTGGAAAAGTAATTCTCTGGATAGTACAAATAATATTGCAACTGCTCTTTGGTTACGGTTTGCAGTTCACCTTCAACCAAATGGGATTGCGCCGCACAGCTTTGCATCAGTAAAAAAACTCCTGCCGAGAGTGTCCAAAAAAAGACTTGAGGCCAACGCATGCCCAAATTTACAAAAGTTTGTCTGCGATTTCCCTCCAATTATCCACACGTTCAAACTCGGTGACATCGATGTTATGTGGTGAAGTGAACATAATCTTTCTTCCCTCAAATGGTTTAAGATTACGATAATGGTCATCTATGAGCAAATCACCTTTCAATATAAATTTATCGCCACAAAGAATTCTTTTCTGCCAAGGAATAAATGGAAAATGCTCATCCAACCAATCCGATTTATCCCGCAACGAATTAGGATATTCCATAGCAGCCGAGGCGATATATACTTCATGATCCTTGCACAACTCCCGCAAAACCTCTTGGCTATCTGGAAATACTTTTAGGTTTCTAAAAAAGCCATTACGACTTGTATACTCTTTCACCAAAGGTCTATGCTGCTCAGGCACACATTGCCTAACACCTTTACCCTGACAATCCTCCGGTTTTAATTGAGCATTGAACTCCAAGTTGTACAATTCCAAATGCGCTCCGTAGGTATCTGCGATAACCTCATCCATATCCACAAAAATGGTCATAATTATTTTTTTTGATGAAGTACGGCAAAAACCAAAACAAACCAAAGAAATTTACAGAATGATAATCATTGGATTATTTTTTGTTTCATTTTTCAATAAAAACACACTTCCATTGGCATTCCCCTGTTGATTAACCCAAATCCATGATTATTTCGCATGGAAAAGAGTGCGGAAATCCAATTTACAGCTGATTACGTTTCATCGATGAGATGTTGTTTTTATTGGTCATACCACACGGCAAAAACTGAAAAACATACACTTCATCGCATATTATCCCCCATTCGTATAAAGCTATTGCTTTGATGATTTCCATGCTGAAATCGCATGCTATTTTTGCACTCGATTTTAAAAAAATAGTTGTGAAAAGAATAAAATTTGCTATTGCTCCATTAACCGTTTTACTAGTATTTTTTACCTCCTGTAGTACCTCATCTATAAGTGAAGAAGAAACTCTTTTTGTAGCCAATGAAGCTTCTGAAATTGAAATGCAGGTTTTGCATCTTGTAAACGAATATCGCCTTTCAAAAAACCTGACTCCCTTGAAGTTCAACGCCATAGCGTATTCACATGCCGCAACCCATACCAATACTATGATAGAAGATGGAGAAATAACGCATAAGGACTTTGACAAGCGTGCATCCAACCTGGCTATGGAAGCAGATGCAAGTCATGTAGCTGAAAACTTAGGGCGTAGGTACGTCTCAGCAGAGGCTGTTGTTGAAGCTTGGTCCAAAAGCCCAACCCATAAAAAAGTCATGGAAGGGGATTATATCTTTACCGCGGTCAGTATTAAATCTGATGATGAGGGTATACTCTATTTTACACAGCTTTTTTATAGGTAACTATTTCATTTAGGTACAAAAGTGTCAGACCACAAAGTATATCAGGCTCTTTTTTTTGATGTAGATCATAAATTCAGCACTAAATTTTTCCAAAAAGACAATTCACCGTAGCCCTTTAAAAATCAACATTTTAATCTATTTTCCTCCTTTTTAAGTAAGTATTTTCTTTCGATTCAAAATATTTGCATTTTTTTTATGTTATATATAAATATAAAATGCTTTTAATATGAATAAATCGGTACTTTTTAGAAATTGTTACTTATTTCTCATTCTACTATTGTTAACGAAGCTACCTGCCAAGGGGCAAACCTTTGCTTCAACGATTGTTAGCGAAGACGAAGTAGATCTCTCCGCCAATGCTATCGATGGCAATTTGACAACCAATGCCGGAGTAAGGGCAAGTACAGGTATTTTATTGGGAGTTGGAGACTACTCAGGCTATCTTGAGATGGAATTCCCGTCAACCTTAAACCCAAATACCTCATCATATGTTAAGCTGGAAACGGAAGATGATCTTCTTCCTTATCTTCTTGGAGGTAGCCTTGGTGGTCTCCTATCCGATATCGCCGGAGCTATTCTTATAGGGAATCAAGAGTTCACGGTCACGGCTAAAAATGGTGGTGCTACGGTATTGGAAGAATCCTCTGGAAGTGTTAATGCATTTACTACAGATCAACTAAAAGTGGTCACCAACGTTAATGGTGATTACTTTATGGCCATCACCCCAGATGTTCAATACAACCGCATACGGATGACCAACCAGATAGGAGCTTTGGTGGGATTGAACAATATCCGGACCCTGGATATTTTTGGAGCTTACCATAATCAAGGGCTGGCCTCGTGCGGGCTTCCCACCTATACTTCATTTACAGGTACTGGACTTACTTTGGACTTACTGGATTTCGGAGGAGCAGGCGTTACCAATCCCCATTTGATCCTAGATGGTGATATGGATACTTTCTCAGACCTAAGTCTTGGTATCTTGGGAATTGCTGCAAGCATAGAACAAACCACCTATTTTGACACACCCTCCAATTCAGATGAAAGCTACTACATAACCATGGCCATAAACCCGTCCTTGTTGCAAGCAGGTGTGGCCAATTCCATTGAGATAATTGCCCAAAACGGTTCGGAAACCCCTTTTTATACAGAAAACTTGAGCAGTTTGTTGAACCTTGATCTTTTGAACCTACTCCAAAGTGGTCAAAAAGCAACTATCCCCATAGCACCGGGAGATGAAGCCACACGAATTACAGTCCGCTTAACATCCTTATTGAATGTGGGCTTGGAACAAAACCTTCTACTTTATGACATCTACCGAGCTCCTGCCCTACCTGTATTGGACTCTGACTCGGAAGATGTAAGCATCTGTACTGGTAATTCAGTAGATCTCACCGCCACAACAACCGCTGGCAATGAACTTAGATGGTATGATTCGGAAACAGGGGGAACCCTTTTGAATACCGTAAACTCAGGAGAAGCCTATACAACTCCCGTGTTGAATACCACTACCACATATTATGTGGCCGCGGCCGAGCCAGGCTGTCCAGAGGAATCCCCAAGGGTAGCCGTTACTGTCGCTGTAGTGGATATCCCTACTGCAATCGACATCGATATAATTGGAGATGAAAGCCCTATATGTTCATCGAATGATGTAACCCTCGTTCCATCAAGTACAATCAATGGTACCTATAGCTGGTATTTTGATGCCAATGCCACCAATGAAATCACAGACGGCCTTGTACAAGGCCCCGTCACCTACTCCATTGATTCAAATGGTATTCTCTCCATAACCGGATTGGATGAAGCAGGTGGTCCCTATAATTTTTATGTCAGGATAACCGAAGCCTCCGCAGGTTGCGAAAATGCTGCTGGGGATTTGGCACAGGCCACTGTGGATATTATTGATTCTGCCAACAGCATTACCATAGATTCAACACCAATTATCAGTTTAGCCAATCTAATTGATTTCTTTCAAGGCACCCCATCGTACAATATAACCGGAACGGTAAATGGCGATGCCAGTGTTGGGGATGATGTTACCCTTTCCATCAACGGACAGACCTATTCCGGTGTTTTGGATGCCAATTTGGATTTTGATATTGTTGTTGATGGAACCGATTTGGCCTTGGATGTCGATGGTTTGATAGAAGCATACATAGGCGGAGCTCTCTGTACCCTGACCGGAGAAATCACCGTGGACCTCCCCGAACTTATCGTAGATGATCTTCTCCAAGTTTTCTGCGCTTCAGACAACCCCACCCTTTTGGATTTGGATGTCAGTGGTAGCGATATTGTATTCTTTGACAGCTTGGATGCCACTACGGCCCTTGACTTCAACACCCCTTTGGTAGATGGCTCAGTATATTTTGCGGGCATCTTGGATATTCCCATATCTGTCTTGACCAGGGTTGGCATTACGGTTAATCTTACCGACCTATTGCCCCCCACAACCATTTCCTTGACCCAGACATTATGTGCAAGTGCAAATCCCACTATTCTGGATATTCAGGTCAATGAGTCCAATGTGGTTTTCTACGATGTGCTTACAGGAGGCTTGGAGCTGAGTGCCAGTACCCCATTGGTAGATGGAGGAGTATATTTCGGGGCCACTAGGGATTCAGACGGTTGTGAAAGTTTGGTCCGTATACAGATAACCATCACCCTACAGGATGATCAACCCATAACCTTGACGGGGCAAACAGATGAACTATGCCTGGAAGAAGAACAATACACCTATTCCACAGAAAGTGGAAAACAGAACTACACTTGGACCGTTACAGGAGGTACCATAGTGGATGGCGGTACTACTACTGATGATTATGCCACCGTGGTGTGGAACAGTCTTCAGAATACTTCGATCAGTGTATTGTATGAGGACAACACCAGTTGTACCCCAACCCAGGCTACTGAATTGGATGTGGAAGTTCAGGACGAACAACCCATAACCTTGACAGGGCAAACTGATGAGCTTTGTTTGGAAGAGGAACAATACACCTATTCCACAGAAAGTGGAAAACAAAATTACACATGGACCATCACTGGGGGTGCCATAGTGGATGGCGGCACCACAACCGATGACTACGCCACCGTGGTATGGAACAACCTTCAGAATACTTCAATCAGTATACTGTACGAGGACAGCACAAGCTGTACCCCAACCGAAGCTACGGTATGGGATGTGGAAGTCCAGGATTGTGGAGAAGTCATGGGTGAAGAATTCTGTTTATTGGTCTACAACGAATTTACTCCCAACAATGATGGGTACAACGATTTCTTTGAAATAGAATGCATTGAAAACTATTCCAACTCAATCCAGATTTTCAATCGTAATGGCAATAAGGTTTTTGAAACCATGGATTATCAAAACAATTGGGACGGGATTGCCAATGTAAATGGCATTATGGGAAAAGGAGAACATCTTCCCTCTGGCACCTACTACTATGTCATAAACATTCCCGAACTCAACAGAAACCTTGTGGGCTGGCTTCAATTGGCCCGATAAAATCCAAATCCAAACCTATAAATCCGATAAGAATGAAAATTCATATAAAGAATCTTGGCGTACTTACATGTCTGATTTTGGCCCTGCAACTGACCAAAACCCAGGCACAGCAATCCCCGCAATATACCCAATACATGTACAACACCACCGTCCTTAATCCAGGCTATACAGGAACCGCGGGAAACTTTGAGGCCAATGTGCTCTACCGTTCCCAATGGGTTGGACTGGACGGCGCCCCCGAAACGCAATCCTTCACCGTACAAGGACGTACTGGCAAACGCGTTGGGCTTGGACTAACAGCCATCAACGACAATATTGGGGCCTCCAACAATGTAAAGGTCAATGGACACTTTGCCTATGAAATTCCGGTTGGGCAAGAGACCAAGCTATCGCTGGGTCTGAACGCTGGGCTGGACATTCTCTCCATCGATTGGTCCAAAGGAATTTATGCAGACGACCAAGACCCCGTTTTTGCAGAAAATCTAAACAAGACAAGACCCATTTTTGGAGTTGGTGCCTTCCTATATGGCAGTAATTGGTACTTGGGAGCCTCAAGTGACAACATCATGAATTCACAGATCTACAATGATGACGAGCTTACCGTTACCGATAGAAAAACCCAATATTATTTTATGGGCGGCTATGTGGTTGATGTATCGAGTGCCATCAAGTTTAAGCCTGCTTTCTTGACGAAGCACGTTTCCGGAGCACCCTTAACTATGGATGTGTCTGCAAACTTCCTGTTTCAGGAGAAGGTCAATATAGGGCTTGCCTATCGCTATGACGATGCCATCAGTGCATTGGCCGGGTTTCACTTGGCCAAAAAATTCTTTATAGGCTATGCCTACGATTATTCCATCACAGGCTTGGACAACTACAATGATGGTTCGCACGAGATTATTTTGAAATACACCGTTTTTGATGCCAGTAAAAGGGCATTATCCCCCAGATTCTTTTAAAAAATCATGATGATGAGAAAAATAATACTTTTCATAACACTTTGCACCTTTACCAGTGTCCTCCCTCAAAGCAAACTGGAAAGGGCCGACCAGCTTTTCAACGATTTTAAATTTGAAAAGGCCATTGAGCTCTATCAAGATTTAGCCATGCGGAAAGGCAATCCTTCCACCCATGTGATCCAAAGATTGGCCGATAGTCATTTTAACCAAAATGAATATGAAAAAGCCAAGGATTGGTATCAAAAGCTCTATGCCATTGAAGGTAAAAGAATGGGGGAAAACAATATCATTAAACTGGTTCAGTGCTTAAAGACCAGCATGCAATCTACCCAGGCCGATGAGCTTCTGCGCGATTTTTATTCCGATCAAAACCGATTGGACATGATCATGGCCCAGAAAAGGAACCTGGACACTATCTTGTTGAAAGACCCAAAATATGAAGTGCAAAATCTAGCTTTCAACAGTGACAAATCGGATTTTGCCCCTTCCATATATGATGATATGTTGGTATTCGCTTCGGCTAGGGATACCCTAAAGTCCAATGGAAAATTGTATCCTTGGAACAACCAGCCCTATCTGGATCTATACCTTACCGATCCACACATGTCACAATTTGTTCCCGAAAAATTTCTGGAAAATCTAGAATCCTCTTTTCACGATTCCAATGTGGCCTTTGACCCAAGATCCAATACCATCTACTTTACCCGAAACTTTATAAAAAAGAACAAATTGAACGCCAACAGCGAAGGTCTGTCCCATATGCAGATTTTAAAGGGCACCATCTATAAAAATGCTCTTGTGGATGTCACCTCACTGTCATTCAATAGCAAGGAATATTCCTGTGGGCACCCAGCATTGAGCCCGGATGGCAAGTATCTGTATTTTACCTCCAACATGCCGGGCGGACAAGGTGAAAGTGACCTGTACGTGGTTGAACTTGGCCTGAACGGCGATGCGCTTACCCCTCCCATGAATTTGGGCGAGACCGTCAATACCCGGGGCAGGGAAATGTTCCCTTTTGTTGAGGGCGACACCTTGTATTTTTCTTCGGACAGTCACTATGGTTTGGGTGGTCTGGATATTTTCGCCTCTAGAATCAAATCCAAATCCAGCTATGGCCTGCCCCAAAATCTTGGCAAGCCCATCAACAGCAATATGGATGATTTTTCCTTGGTGATGGACCACACCTCCGGCGATGGTTATTTTGCATCCAATCGATTTGGTGGTGCAGGGGATGATGATATCTACTACCTGAAAAAAGCAAAACCCATAAACTGTCTTGAATATTCGGGGTATGTACTGGATGAAAAAACGGGAGAACCCATCCCTTTGGCCAGTGTTGAACTCTATGATGTAAACGCAGGGCTCATGGATGCCATGAAAACTGATGAAACCGGGTTCTTCCGCTTTGTGCTGCCCTGTAACAAAGAAAACAAACTGGTATTCATCAAACCAAAATATGTAAAAAAGGAAATCATGGTGTCCACAGGTGAAAATCCCCAAGCAGCATCTACCAACAACATGGTATACTTGACACCCTTTGAAAGTTTGGTCGTAAAGGACGGGGATGTGGAAAAAATAAAGGTCAATCCCATCTATTTTGAATACGACAAATCGGATATTACCCCCCGGGCCGAAATTGAGTTGGAAAAAGTCCTTTTTGCCATGCGTGAATTTCCCGGTATAAAAATCAAGATTGAGTCACATACAGACGCTCGAGGCTCTGACCAATATAACCTAAGGTTATCCGATGACCGTGCCAAATCCACCATGCGATATCTTATTGCCAAAGGCATTGATTCCAACAGAATTGAAAGTGCAAAAGGTTATGGCGAATACCAATTGAAAAATCACTGCTCCAATGGTGTAAGGTGCAGTGAACAGGAACATTTGATCAACCGCCGATCTGACTTTATTATCGTAGAAAAGGATTTGGGTGAACAAAATGCTAGAAAATAGTGGTCTAGGGCTGTTCCGTAACGGATTACTTTTTAATCATGTCCGTGTCCAGAACGGTCCTAAATCCCAAATGTTCCAACGAGGAATCCAGACTGGTGGCCATTCTTGCCGAAATCCGATAACTGGCACAATAGGAGGCACTGCATAGGAATGACCCTCCTTTCATAATCTTTTCTTGGGCATACGGATTGGTGGCATTGTAGGGTCTTGATGCACCTTTCGGGTTATATTCCACTCCTGGCTTAGCCTTTACCTCTGCATAGTATTTCGTATTATACCAATCGCTGGTCCATTCCCAAACATTACCGGCCATGTCGTATAGACCATAGCCGTTTTTTGGGTAAGACATCACCGGGGCACGTTCCTCGTAACCATCAGCAAGTGTATTTTCGACTGGAAACTCCCCTTCCCATGTGTTCGCATGTGAACTAAGTTGTTCCAAATCGTTCCCCCAGAAAAAAATGGCATCTTTTCTCCCACCACGGGCAGCATACTCCCATTCAGCTTCGGTGGGCAAGCGCCTGCCTGCCCAATCACAATAGGCAACTGCATCTTCATAGGCAATATGTACCACGGGGTGGTTCTCTTTTCCTTCAATGGTACTTTCAGGTCCTTTGGGATGTTTCCAATTCGTTCCGATGCCCCACTGCCACCATTGGGAATAATCATAAAGATTGGGCACACTGGACTTTGTTTTTTTGAAGAGCAGCGAGCCCGGCTGCAAAATGGAATCATGGGGCTTGGGCGTTCCTTCGGGAAGTTGCTTTTTCATTTCCTCCCACTTAATTTCCCGCTCTGCCACGGTTACATATCCGGTTTCCTCCACAAATGCGGCAAATTGTGCATTGGTTACCTCATGTTCGTCCATGTAGAACCCATTGACCAAAACTTCATGGGCCGGTTTTTCATGGGACATGGCCATTTTATCTGATTCTTTGGCTCCTTGCACAAATTCCCCACCTGGAATCCAAACCATTCCGGTTGGAGTTTCAATGGGAGGAACGGTGTCAACTACAGAAATGTTTTGGTCTTCCCTTCCTTTTGTCTCTTTTACTTCCTTCTGCTCTTTACTTCCTTTTTGCCCACAACCCACTAAAACCAATACAATGGCCATTAGAGTTATTGGCATCACTTGTTTCTCCAAACTAAGGTATTCTTTCATATTGCTTTGCTATTCCTAATTCCAACTTTACAACACAATCGTTCAAAGATTGCAAGGTATCAAATCTAATATTTACCAATCCCAATACTCCAATGAAATCCAATTTTTAATTAGAAAAATATCCGTTACCTTCACAAAGCATACTAGTCAATGTCAACCACCAACTATGCTACCAAAAGGTAATTTTCCAGAAAAAGTTTTTCTGAACGGAACCATCTATTCAAGTAATGATGCCCATATTTCGGTATTTGACCGGGGGTTTCTTTTTGGCGATGGCATCTACGAAGTCATGGTACAATTGGACAATGGCATTTTTTATAAAAAAGCACATTTAGACCGATTACAGGAAAACCTAGACAAAATCAACATCCCATATGATGTTTCACATTTGGAGGCCCAAATAAATCCTTTACTTGATTCTTGTAATCTTGGCGATAAGACCTGCCTCATCTATATGCAGGTAACCCGTGGTGTGGCGCCCAGAAAGCATGCTTACCCAAAGGATGTACCTGCCACTATCATGATGTACGCTTTGCCCTTTTCCCTACCACACATCAATACTAAAAACATGCAGGTTATTTTGCAACCTGACTTTCGTTGGCATAGGTGCGATATCAAGTCTATTTCCCTATTGGGCAATATCATGACCAATGAAGCTGCCATGACCCAAAATGCAGATGAAGCTGTGCTGGTCCGCAATGGATTGATTACTGAAGGTTCCCATACCAACATCTTTTTTATCAAAGATGAAAAAGTATATACGCATCCGGCCAATGAACATATTTTAGACGGCATCACCCGAAAAATTGTATTGGAACTGTGCCGGAATTTGGAG